>NZ_JAVRCI010000001.1:0-268171 GCF_034530835.1 Nostoc sp. DedQUE12b
ATCAGTTTTATAAGCTGGGTCATAGTTTTTTTTCAAAGAAATCTTTGAACCTGGTAAAACAATGAAAGCGTCATGATTCATGTATAAAACCTCCTTGTAGCTAATTAATATGCAAACATATTTTGAAATGTTAATTTCTGAAAGTTAATTAGAGCGGATAATTAAAAAGACGCTACGCGAACATTACTTTCGTCGCTTTGGCATAGGACGCATTGCTTCACGTCCCAAGATAAACATCCCCGTAATACCTAAACAGACAAACCAAATATATTGATACCAGTATTGCCGAATCTCCATAACTGTACTGGTTTTTGGATGCAATGTGTTTAAGTATAACAGCAGTACCAATATCATGAGTGCCCCAAAACCAACAAGGCTCAAGCCAACAAGAATTCGTGCGGGACGCAGTTCAAAATCACTAATAGTATTTAAGTCAATTTCTGCCAGTTCCTTAAAGGAGTCATCTGCCAAAGATGAGGTTGCTTGGAATTTATTGCTCAGTTTTGGTGGCAAAATCGGCGACAGTTTTGCTACAGTTGGGCGACGAAGCAAAGCCTCAGTATCTCGCAGCAATTCCAGCGGTTTACGGGTAGTAGTTGGTTGAGCAAACTCTCTGTTGTCTGTAGAAGTTGAGGCATTAGCTTTGCTTTCAAAATCCATAGTACGCTTCGGAAAAACCAGGATATATATAGCCTAGCGAATCAAAAGACAAATACGTGAAAATAATTCGTAATTCGTAATTAATTGATTTATGGTAAAAAACACATTTTTTACTCCAAGTAAGTAAATTTAGGCGTTGGCTAATTACAAATTACTCGTCCATTTCTTTTAATGTAGCTAATGCCGATGGAGATAAACGACTGAGATAGCGGAATATCCAGTATTTAAAGATAGTGTTTAAAATTACAGGAAAAGTAGCAATAAAGAAAAATATTATATTTCGACTGGGTGGAAGACCTAAATGTTCTGCTAACCCTGCAAGAAGGACTTCCCACCCATCTGGTGAGTGAAATCCTACAAATATATCTGTAAATAAAATAATTAAAAAAGCCTTAGCGCTATCGCTGAGACCAGAGACAATGGTATCCATAAAAGACTTAAGAATCGCAATTTCTCTTTTGCTCACAGCGATAATTATTCCAAAAGAAAATAGTGAGATTAAATCAGCAAAGGCATTACTAACACTACTATTACTTTTTCTACGGAATTCTTCAGAGATTTCAACTGCTTTACTTTTTATTTTTTCTTGTATTAGCTCTGAAGAAAGGGGCGGTGCTTGATTAAGCAAGTATTCAAATCTCAGTTCTTCTTGAAAATTATGTAATTCATGGAGAGCTTCTTTCTCCATATCAGAATTGAGAAAAACTTGAGTTACGTTGTCTCCTCTAACTCTTTCTAATATTGGAATTACTATAAATTCTTTAGATAAAGATTGAGCTAAAAGCGGTACAATAATTAGAATCATCAAAAATTTAAAGGCAATTAGTGTTCTACTTTTAGAAGTGCGATAATTTCTGACAAACTCCTCTTCTGTCTGCGGTGCAAACCTGGGTTGAATTTTATTAATTTTCCTACCAATGGAACTCGGAGCAACTCCAGTCCTTTGAGTTGGAGGTTTAACTTCAATCTCATTGATATTAGATGATTTTAAATGTTTTTCTGTTTCTTTACTATTGATTTTTAAATGCTGAGAATGTGGCCATAGTTGAGTATTATTAATTGGTTTATCTTTGATAGCGTACTTCTCTACTACTTCATCGATAACCTTTAATTTTTCTAATAAAACAGGATTAGAGATATTGACAATTCCCCGACTAAGCTGGAATTCTGCAAGCCTGATTTTAATAATAGTTAGGTTTTTATTAAGATATACTTGCCAATAAGACATGACATTTTCAGTATAATTTACTGATTGTAAAGATATTTTTTTACGATCAAAATGTTCGTTCTCAATATTTTTAATTCTCTGAGCTGCTTCGTAAGCTTCTAAAAGTGCCCTTTCTGGTGTATCTAAAAACCAACGGTTTAGCGATCGCAAATATTCTTTTAAATTTTGGCGAAGTAATTCTGCTGTTCTGGTAAGTGAGTTTTTCATTACATAATATGACTATTTAGATAATGTGTATTATAGTTATATCATCCTGAAAAATGGGTAATAACAGCTAAATAGTTAAGTTAGTCCAATCAAGATTCAGGTAATATTTCCTGATGCGATCTCTAGGATGGTCACTGAGCCAACTAGAAGTGCGGGCTGCGCTACGCTAGCAATTTCATATTACCTGTAAACTCAGATGGATCAGCATAAATTGACACTGGTCATTTATATTGGCAGTTTATCGATTACACTGTCATAATTTACACCATTTGTCAGTGTTTCTGTTTCATACAAAAGCCTTGATTGCAACATTTCACAATTGAGGCAAATCTTCCACTACGCACAGTCTATCACTGTCAAAGGGAACAAAAAGTAGAGATGTTGCTTTCTCATCTCCCACTCTGCGGGAAGCTAAAGCTACATCTTCCTCATCCCCCTCATCCACCTCATCCCCCTCATCTCCCCACTCCCAATTTTTAAATTATGAGTTTGAGTCTGTGCATGATTGTGAAAAACGAAGCCGCAACGCTGCCTAAATGCCTAAGCAGTGTCAAAAAAGTGGTGGATGAAATGGTAGTGTTGGACACAGGCTCAATTGATCGCACTCCCAACATTGCCCAACAACTTGGTGCAAAAGTCCATCATTTTAAATGGTCTAATGATTTCAGTGCTGCGCGCAATGCAGCTTTAAAATATGTCACTGGTGATTGGATTTTGGTATTAGATGCTGATGAAACTTTGACTCCAGCAATTGTACCGCAGTTGCGAGAGGCGATCGCCAGAGATGAATACCTGCTAATTAACCTCGTTCGTCAGGAAGTTGGTGCAGAACAATCTCCCTATTCTTTGGTTTCCAGGCTATTCCGCAATCATCCAGATATTCGTTTTGACCGTCCTTACCATGCCTTAGTAGATGATAGTGTGTCAGAAATTTTAACCAGAGAACCCCACTGGCAAATAGGTTATTTACCTGGGGTTGCACTTATACACACAGGATATCAAAAAAGTGCGATCGCTCAAAATAACAAATATGCCAAGGCCGCTACGGCGATGGAAGGGTTTCTCGCAACTCATCCTGATGACCCTTATGTTTGCAGTAAATTAGGGGCGTTGTATGTGCAAACTGGAAAAATTTCTCAAGGTATGGATTTGCTCAGACGAGGAATCATCGTTGCTGAAGACAACTACGATATTTTATATGAACTCCACTATCATTTAGGCATTGCCTACAGTCGGTTGCAAAAATCCCCACAGGCGATTTCTCACTATCAAGCTGCCATCAAATTGCCAATTTATCCCATGCTCAAACTAGGAGCATACAACAACTTGGGTAACTTACTCAAAGCAGCAGGAGATTTCAACGGTGCGAAAACTGCTTATGCCACAGCTTTGAAAATTGACCCTACTTTTGTTATTGGACATTATAATTTGGCGATGACATTTAAGGCTTTGGGTTTATTTGCAGATGCGATCGTATATTATCAACATGCAATCACCTTAAATCCCAACTATGCCGAAGCATATCAAAATTTAGGGGTAGTGTTGCTGAAAATTGGCAATCATCAAGATAGTTTAGCAGCTTTTAAAAAAGCGATCGCTCTTCACGAAAGGTATAATCCCGAAGAGGCGAAAAGACTACGCCAGGGGTTGCGAGAGATGGAGTTGATGTAGAGATGAGGGGGCATTGGGCACTTGTACTGAGCAAACTTTAAGCTGGAAACACAAAACATCACACTGGAGTATAGTTCAATACAGTTAAGTTAACTGTATTGATTTATAGTCTCAAGACTTGCCTCCCCTAGTTCTCCCCGATTGTTACCTAATCTAAAAATATAAACCCAAAAGTTGAAATCAAAACTTTTGGTGGTATCAAACTTTTCAATATTTTATGAATAAAGAGACAAAGCTCTTTCGTATATTTTGTTCATATTGGTGGTGTTGGCAGAATAACTGCCTTCACGGGCATAATTCTTTTAAGAATATGACAACGTAGATGCAATAAGTATTTGAGGGAGTAATAACCTATGCTTGAAACCCATCTTATCCACACCGAAGCTGATTATCGTGCTGCACTTGATGAAATTGAAAGATTGTTTGATGCAGAACTCAATACACCAGAGTTTGACCGCTTGGAAGTTTTAACTACGCTTGTGAAAGCATACGAGCAAAGGCATTACCCAATCGAAACACGAGATCCTATTGAAGCAATTTTATATTATCTTGAATCCCGTGAGTTATTTTTAGATGATATAGAGCCAATGAAACCAGCGATGTTTTATTAAACACCTCTTGAACTTGAGCTTCCGAACACGGAACTTGAACTTCGGAACACTAAACTTCAGCTTCCGAACTCGAAACTTCAGCTTCAGAACATGGAATTTGAACTTCCGAACTCGAAACTTCGGCTTCAGAACATGGAACTTGAGCTTCAGAACTCGAAACTTCAGCTTCAGAAGATGGAACTTCAGCTTCCGAACTCGAAACTTCAGCTTCAGAACATGGAACTTGAGCTTCCGAACACGGAACTTGAGGTTTAAAAATGAACTCCACCCGTTCTGAGTTGAAAAGGTGGAGTTAAAGAGTTGAAGAGTTGATAAATGCTCCTCACAAATGACAAGTGACAACTGACAAATGACAACCAACTAAATACGCGACTTGACAAATTTCTCTAATCTATCCATTCCCTTTTCAATCGTCGCCATATCTGTGGCGTAGGAAAGGCGAATGTTGTCATCAGCGCCAAAAGCAATTCCGGGAATGACAGCAACTTGATGTTCTCCCAGCAAAGCGTCACAAAATTCTAGGGATTTTAGACCGGTTTTGCTGATATCAGGGAACAGATAAAAAGCGCCATCTGGTTTTGCAGTACTCAATCCGGGAATGGCGTTGAGTCTATCTAGCATTACCTGGCGGCGTTTGGCGAAGGCTTGGCGCATTTCTTCGACACAATCTTGAGAACTTTGTAGCGCTGCGATCGCACCATATTGGGCAAAGGTACACACGTTAGATGTACTATGCCCTTGGATGGTACTGGCTGCTTTAATGATTTCCACTGGCCCCGCTAAATAGCCGAGACGCCACCCAGTCATGGAATAAGCCTTCGCAAACCCATTACTAATCAAAGTGCGGTCAAAAATTTCCTTCCCAAGAGAACCGATGCTGATATGTTCTGCACCGTCGTAGAGAATTTTTTCGTAAATCTCATCTGAGACGACAAAGATATCTGCATCAACTACTACCTGCGCCAGTGCTTTGATTTCATCTGGCGTGTAAACCATCCCTGTGGGATTAGATGGAGAGTTGAGGATAAATAACTTTGTCTTCGGCGTGATTGCTTTACGGAGTTGTTCGGGAGTAATTTTATAACCCGTCGTTGCGTCTGTAGGGACAATTACCGAAACTCCACCGACCAAAGTCACCATTTCGGGATAACTTAGCCAGTAGGGTGCAGGGATAATTACCTCATCACCTGGATCGATCAGCGCCACGATTAAGTTGTACAGAGAATGCTTACCGCCATTGGTGACAATGACATTCTCAGACTTGTAATCAAGACCGTTATCAATTTTAAGCTTATGGGCGATCGCTTCCCTTAACTTTGGTTCTCCGGCTGCTGCACCATACTTGGTTTTGCCTTCTTCCAAAGCTTTGACTGCTGCGGCTTTAATATGCGCTGGAGTATCAAAATCTGGTTCTCCAGCGCTAAAACTACAAACATCTATTCCTTCCGCCTTCAGTGCCTTAGCCTTGGCTGCGATCGCTAAGGTTAATGAAGGTGTTACCTGACTTACTCTTGCTGCCAGCTTCATTCTTACTATTTTTTGGCAAATCTTTCACTTATCTAAGGATATCCCAGAATCCCTACCAAGATTTGCTTTTTCTGAATTCCTTGGGAATGGGGCATGAGCGTTAGGAGTACTGAGTGCTGAGTGCTGAGTGCTGAGTTAGGAGTTAAGAGTTAGGAGTTAAGAGTTAGGAGTTTTGTTTATCTCCTTGTCCCCTCATCTCCATCATCTCGCTCCTCTGCCCCCTGCTCCCCTGCCCCTCTGCTCCCCTGCCCCCAATCCCTAAGCGATCGTCACATCTGGCGACAAGTAAACATCCTGAATGGTGTGAAATAGTTTTACACCTTCCTCAAAGGGACGCTGGAAGGTTTTTCGCCCAGAAATTAATCCTGAACCACCAGCGCGTTTGTTGATTACGGCGGTGCGAATTGCTTCGGCAAAATCATTTTTACCAGTCGCGCCACCAGAATTAATCAACCCCACACGCCCAGAGTAGCAATTTAGCACTTGGTAACGAGTTAAATCAATTGGGTGATCGGTGGTCAAATCTGTGTAAACGCGCTCATCGGTTTTGCCGTAACTCTTACCACTGGCTTTGGCAACTGCACCGTAACCATTGTTATTTTCGGGTAACTTTTGTTTAATGATGTCGGCTTCAATGGTTACACCCAAATGATTTGCCTGTCCGGTGAGGTCAGCAGCAACGTGGTAATCTTTGTCTTGTTTAAAGGCGTTATTCCGCAGATAGCACCAGAGAATAGTCGCCATCCCTAATTCATGGGCGCGTTTAAAAGCTTTGCTGATTTCCTGAATTTGTCTGGTAGAATTCTCGGAACCAAAGTAAATTGTCGCACCTACGGCAGCCGCCCCTAAATTCCAAGCTTGTTCTACATCCGCAAACAATACCTGGTCAAATTGATTGGGGAAAGTCAGCAATTCGTTGTGATTGATTTTGGCAATAAAGGGAATTTTGTGGGCATATTTGCGCGAAACTATACCTAATGTTCCCAAAGTGGTAGCAACAGCATTGCAATCTGCGGCGATCGCTAGCTTAACAATATTTTCCGGGTCAAAGTAAATTGGATTGGGTGCAAAAGACGCACCTGCTGAGTGTTCAATCCCTTGGTCTACTGGTAAAATCGAGAGATAGCCTGTGTTTGCCAGACGACCAGTAGAGTAAAGTAAATGGAGATTACGCAATACTTGAGGATTGCGATCGCTGTTGAGCCAGATTCGATCTACAAAGTCTGGGCCCGGCAAATGTATTAAATCACGAGAAACTTTTGCTTTGTAGGTAAGCAGGTCTTCAGCCTCTTTACCTAGCAATGACTCAATAGAATTAGGTTCTTTGAGCGTTGTAGTCATAGCGTTTTCCTCAAAAATTGAGCAAATGACCTTTGTTTTTAAGATAGCATTTTTAATACTCCTAACCTGCTTAGGCTTGTATTAACTAGATATATATTCCTTTTGATATAAAAGCCTTAAATTATTCTTTAAAAATCGCTAAAATCAATGATTGTCTGAGATATAACCATTATTTTAGCCAAGATGCACAAATAAAGAATTGTGCTTTTGAGGATTTTGGTGGATTGCAGACTGATAATTTGATATATTTCAATTCTGATACTCATCATCTGACAAAAAAAAAGTCGATAAGTAATCTTCGCAGATTCCTATTGTGGCAATAATCGTTAAAAGAACAAATACAATTCTATGAGTAAATTTCACATCGATCTCGACTTCAGCAAAATAGATTTCGCTTCCCTTGAAACAGAAGAAGATTTTCAAAGAGAGGCAAAAACATTACTACCCAAGGCACTGGTAAAACTAGGTGAAAGTGTAGGTGAGAAGACTTGGGAAGAATTACAGCAAAAGCTGCAAGCATCGGGAAGTAAGCTCAAATCTTCTCCTAGTGAGAAACGTAGGTTTATGCAAGAAACAGGCAGAACTTATCAACGAAATGCCAGTAATAGAGAAAAACAAGAACTAGAAGAATATATAGTAGAGCAATTACGCCAGCACAAATAGTAAAAATCAACTTAAGCTTGATGTACTCGTATTCCAACTTCTATTTTTAGCAGTAGTTTCAGTAGGGTGTGTTAGCCCTTGGCGTAACGCACCACTTTCCTAACTTGTAGTATTCAAAATCATTCTAGTCTTTACCTTTTTAATACTCGCTCACGAGTCTTTTATACTCGTGAGCGAGTCTTTGAACTCCGTTAACGAGTCTTTTATACTCGTGAATGAGCCTTTGAACTCCGTTAACGAGTCTTTTATACTCGTGAACGAGCCTTTGAACTCCGTTAACGAGTCTTTGATACTCGTGCAAAGGACGCAAAGGACGCAAAGAAAGAGAAGAAATATATCTATAAAATGAAGCGAAGCGGTGCGTTAGCCCTTGGTGTAACATACCTTACCAAAACACTAAAGGCGTAAAAATTAAAAAGGAGTTAGGAATAAATAACTCCTAACTCTTATACAGATGCGATTAATCGCGTCTCTACTTTTTACAACGCACAAGTCAACTCGCCAGCTTTTTGACTAAAGCGGTGATTCTCCCGATAATCTACGGGACAATCTATCACGGCGGGTACATCCTGAGCGAGGGCTTCTTTGAGGGTGGGAATCAAATCTAAAGCTGATTCAACTCGGTAGCCTTTTAAACCCATGCTTTCGGCTAATTTAACAAAATCAGGATTACTAAAATGCACAAAAGATGAGTTTCCTTTACCAAATTGATTTTCTTGCTTCCACTCAATTAACCCATAGCCACCATCATTAAAAATTATGGTGACAAAGGGCGTACCGACACGCAAGGCTGTTTCTAATTCTTGAGAATTCATCATAAAGCCGCCATCACCTGTAACAGCAACGACTTTGCGCTTAGGATGAACGAGTTTTGCTGCTAAAGCTCCAGGAATGGCAATACCCATAGCCGCGAAGCCGTTGGAAATTATGCAAGTATTGGGACTATGGCAATGATAATGACGAGCCATCCACATTTTATGTGCGCCAACATCAGAGATGACGATATCATCTGGGCCCATCACTTGGCGTAAGTCATAAATTAACTTTTGCGGCTTAATAGGAAATCCGTCATCATGGGCATACTGTTCGTAATCAGCCCGAATCTCTGTCCTTAAACTAATGGCAAAGGGATCGGGTTTACCTTGTCGGTCTGCTAATTTTAAGATTTCATAGAGGGAATCTGAAATATCTCCCACGACTTCGGCATTGGGAATATAACTACTATCAATTTCTGCCGGATTTACCCCAATATGCACAATGGGAATTTCACCATTACGATTCCATTTCTTAGGGGAAAACTCAATCAAATCATAGCCGATCGCAATTACTAAATCTGTGTTATCAAAGGCACAGGTAATGAAGTCTCTTTGCTGTAATCCCACTGACCACAAAGCTAGTTGATGTGTGTAGGGAATCACGCCTTTACCCATGAAAGTATTGGCAACAGGTATATTCAACAAGGTGGCAAATTGCGTTACGGCATCACTTGCGTGAGCGCGAATTGCCCCATTTCCGACTAAAATTAATGGGTTAACTGCTTGGCAAATTGCGGCGGCGGCGGCCCGAATGCTAGCAAAAGATGCATAAGTTTTTTCGCTATTATCCTTACGCAAAGGTTTGCCTTCGACGAGCATAGCAGCAATATTTTCTGGCAAATCGATGTGAACTGCGCCAGGTTTTTCAGATTGCGATCGCTTAAATGCTTTCCGCACTACTTCGGGTGTAATACTCGGTCGCACAATCTGCTTATTCCACTTGGTGACAGGTGCAAACATTGCCACCAAATCTAAATATTGATGGGATTCAATATGCATTCTATCTGTTCCCACTTGACCGGTAATCGCCACCAAGGGCGCACCATCGAGGTTAGCATCTGCTACCCCAGTCATCAAGTTGGTTGCCCCAGGGCCAAGAGTAGAAAGACATACCCCGGCTTTCCCTGTTAAGCGCCCGTAGACATCAGCCATGAATGCTGCACCCTGTTCATGACGAGTCGTAATAAATTTAATCGAAGAATGTTTTAGCGCTTCCAAAACGTGCAGGTTTTCTTCGCCAGGGAGTCCAAAAATATATTGCACTCCTTCATTTTCTAGGCACTGCACCAATAATTCTGCTGTATTCATTTTATTTCCTAACTAGCAACGAATAAGACTTTAGTCATTAGTCATTTGTCCTTTGTCCTTTGTCCTTTGCCATTTGTTCTTTGACTAATGACTAATGACCAATGACCAATGACCAATGACTAATCATTTAACCCACACGGTTTTAACATTGACAAACTCATGTATACCTTGGATACTCAATTCTCTGCCATATCCAGAACGCTTGATGCCACCAAAGGGCAACCGAGGATCGGATTTAACCATACCATTGATAAATACGGCACCTGCTTCGATTTCTTCAACTAAGCGATCGCTCTCTTGGTTGTTGGTTGTCCAAGCACTTGCACCTAAGCCAAAGGGTGAGTCATTAGCGAGTTTAATGGCAGCATCAATATCTGGAACCCGGAATAACAAGGCTACCGGGCCAAAGAATTCTTCTTTGGCGATTGGTGTGTCGATGGGGATATCTATGATAATCGTTGGCGGATAAAAGTTTCCAGGACGATCTGATAAAGGATGTCCACCGGTGATGACTTTACCACCGCTGCTAATAGCACCTTGCACTTGTTGGTCTAAATCCTGGAGAATACCAGGTGTTGCCAGTGGCCCTAAATCGGTATCTGGTTGCATAGGATCGCCTATTTTTAGCGCCTCAAATTTTTCTAAAAGTAATTTTTCAAATTTGTCTGCGATCGCTTCTGCGACAATAAAACGTTTCGCTGCAATACATGATTGCCCGTTATTCAACATCCGCGCTGTAGTAGCTGTGACAACTGCTGTCTCTAAGTCAGCACTTTCTAACACAATAAACGGGTCACTTCCTCCTAATTCCAAAACTGTTTTTTTAATTTGTTTGCCGGCGGCGACGGCGAGGGATGCGCCTGCTGGTTCGCTTCCAGTCAAGGTAGCAGCTTTTACGCGGTCATCAGCCATTAAATCGGCAACTTTGGCAGCACCTATTAATAGAGTTTGAAACGCACCTTCAGGAAAACCTGCCTGTCGGATAATCTCTTCAATTGCCAAGGCGCACTGCGGCACATTGGAAGCGTGTTTGAGTAAGCCGACATTTCCCGCCATTAGCGCTGGTGCAGCAAAGCGGAACACTTGCCAGAAGGGGAAATTCCACGGCATCACCGCGAGAATCGCACCTATTGGTTGATAACGTACAAAACTCTGGCTGGCATCAGTTTTTACACTGACATCAGCTAGAAAACTAGGGGCGTGTTCGGCATAGTAGCGACAGACGGCGGCGCATTTTTCGACTTCTGCGATCGCAGCTTTAAATGGCTTACCCATTTCTAGAGTCATTAACTTAGCAAAGTCTGCTTTGTCTTGCTCTAAAATCTCAGCAGCCTTTTGCAGCCAATGCGATCGTTCAGAGAAACTAGTCTGACGATATTGTTCAAAAGTCCGATCAGCTAAATCGAGTTTAGCGGCAATTTCTGCATCATTGAGCGCCTCAAAGGTTTTGAGCGTCTCCCCAGTGGCGGGATTAATGGTGGCGATCGCCATTACCTGACCTCCCGTTAAAAAATAGCTTCGGTAGGTTTCCTAGTGTTACACAGATCAATTCTGGAAGCTACCACCCAAATTCTAGTCTTTTAACCCGGAATTAGCTGTCCAATATTACAATTTTGCAATTTTAATTGAATGAAATTATACCAATCAACAAGTATTAATATTGATGAATTAAATACAAGTAAAGTTGCTATAATTTGCACAATTGAGGAATCAAGCCATGACTCAAGTCTTACGCAAACTAGTTACATTCGATGAATTCGTTGCTAAATATCCAAATAACACAGGACAACGTTACGAACTATATGATGGAGTAATAATTGAGATGCCGCCACCTACAGGCGACCATGAAGAGGTGATTGGATTTTTAGCCACAAAAATCACTTTAGAATATAGTCGCTTAAATCTTCATTATTTCATTCCTAAAACAGTATTCGTCAAACCAGTTGAGAAAGAATCTGCTTATTTCCCAGATGTCCTAATATTAAATCAGCCTAATTTAGTTAATGAACCTCTGTGGAAAAAAGAATCAACTGTTACTCAAGCAGCATCAATTCCTTTAGTAATTGAGGTGGTAAGTACCAATTGGCGTGATGATTATCTGAAAAAATACGCTGATTATGTTCGCGTAGCGTCTCGAAGAGAAGAAATGGGAATTCCTGAATACTGGATTGTAGATTATGCTGCATTGGGCGGTAGAGAATTTATTGGCAAACCCAAACAACCTACTCTTTTGGTTTGCTGTTTAGAAGAAGGTGAGTATCGCATTAGTAAGTTTCGAGGAGATGACCGTATCCAGTCGCCAACTTTTCCAGAGTTGAATTTGACCGCAGAGCAAATTTTTCGCGCTGGCACGGTCAGCTAAATTGAGTATATTATGCCCAGCCAATACCTAAAGATTAATAATTGGAGCAATGATTGTTGGTACTGGTTGCAATTTTGTCTGATAAACCTTAACTAATCGCTCAATACCTTTGAAACGATAATCTCCCATTTCTTGGAAGTCTGAGGGTTCTGAAAGCATTTTATGGGTGGCTTCACTAATCACACATTCACTAGGGGGACAAACTGCTTCCATCCGAGCAGCAAGATTAATCGTTGCGCCTAATGCCGTATAATCTACCCTTTGGGAACTACCGACATCTCCCACTACAGCTTTCCCGCTATTAATTGCAATACGTAATTGCAGGGGTTCGTGCCAAAAACCATTGGCATTTAGATGTTCGAGACGAGTGAGCATTCCCTTAGCAGCAGTAACAGCGCGATCGGCATGATCTGCTTGCGGTTCTGGAGCGCCAAAAAATGCCATAATGCAATCGCCAATATATTTATCTAAAGTGCCGCCGCAACTAAACACTTCTTTTAGCATTTCTTCAAATAAATTATTTAATAGTTGAGCGATCGCTGTTGGTGTTAATCTTTCAGAAATTGCCGTAAAGCCAACTAAATCGGCAAACAAAATACTGATTTCGCTCTCGGCGGGAGCTAAACGACCACCCGGTAATCCGCCCACAGATATCAACTGCTGTACAACTGCTGGAGAATGATAGCGTTCTAGTCGGTGACGAATCATCTCTTCAGTTTTGAGTTTCTCTACCAGTAGCCAACGCTGCACGCTAGAAGCAACAAGGTTTGCTAAAGCTGAGAAAAAGCTCAATTCTTCCTCACCTTCATTTGCCCAATGGTAAGAAGAAAAATTGGCATCGGCATATAGTACGCCCACAACTTTATTTTCATCCCATAAAGGCACTGCCATCGCGCTACGAATGCCTTTGACTAAAATACTCTGTTCGCTAGCAAACCGTTCATCCTGATGAGTATCACCGGTTTGAATAACTACTTTTTCCTCAAATACTTTTTGACAAATAGTACGACTAATCCAACTACCATCAGAGGGAAGATGTTTCTGTTGAGAAATATTTCTAGTGGCAGCATTCATTAATTCTAACTGGCCGCAACCATTGACATCAATTAATAATGCCAAGCGATCGATACTATCAAGGTAACGAAAAACTACTTGCTGCACCTGAGAAAAAATCTCTTCTATAGACGCGGCTGCACAAAGATTTTTCGCTATGTCCACTAAGTCTTTGAGACGGGCAATGGTTTTGTCCTTATTACTGATGTTGCCATCCTTACTATCAGCTGCGATCCATTGCTGTTGTAATTGTTCAACATTGTGAAGGATGGTTCTTTGCTCATTAATGTCCGAAATTTCGGCATACTCTGGTGTCAGTTGAGAAACAGGGGTTGTGAGCAGCACTACCAGGCTAACATTGCCCAGCCAGATGATATCGCCGTGATGTAACTCTTGGGGATAGTTGACCAGATATTTATTGACTTGCGTCCCGTTTTTGCTGCCCATATCCTCAATAGTCCACACACCGTCAGCCGTTTTTACTAGGCGAGCATGGTTGCGGGATACTCCACCAAAAGGTAAGTACAAGTTACATTCCGGCAAACGACCAATTGTAAATACATCTTGGTCAACTGCGATCGTGGTCTCGGTATCTCCCTCTTGTAGGTGTAACGTGAGTTCAGTCATGAGTGTGATAGATCCATCGAAGCTAGAGGTCAAGCAACTCTAAGGTAAGTTATACCCTACAGGTTAACCTTCACCTTTTGTTTATGACACTGTTAACTGCATTCCGACAACTGTATTTCAGTAGTGCTGAGTACTGAGTAGTGAGTAGTGAGTACTGAGTGCTGAGTGCTGAGTATAACCTTATAGTTAAAACTACACGAACGCCAACACCAAGGGCAAACAGAACTTTGCTCTTAGGGGCGCGACTACCCTATATGCTGAGTGCAATTAATTTTACTTTTTACTCAGCACGGGCTAAACGTCCCGCTACCGCTAACGTTAGTCAGCACTCAGCACTATTTTGGTGACAGATATTACAAAGTATTGGATTAAAAGTCTCTGGCACAACTCCAAAAGACTTGTGTGTACAACGAAAATTTGTACGCGATAGGAATGGAAGTGAGGTTTTCCATAACCCTTGAAAAATCAATCTATTGAACAGCTAACGAATATTAGCGATCGCGTTTAGCAGAACGGCGCGATGCCGACGAACGAGCGCCAGGTTTCTCGCCATTAGTGGCAGGTGGCGCTGCTTTACGTTTAACCGATGTCTGTGGTAACGGTTTAGGAGTACGAGCCGGACGCTTCTCACTTCCGGGCTTGGCTCTCTGTTGCCGTACATTTGCGATTGGTTCGGGGTTGGTATCGGGGTTGGGCGCAAAACCAGCAACCACTTCCTTCGGCAAGCGCTGCTCAATCAGTTTTTCGATATCTTTCAATAGATGCTGTTCATCGATGCACACTAGCGATACAGCTTCACCTGATGCGCCAGCGCGACCGGTGCGACCAATACGATGAACATAATCTTCTGGTACATTGGGCAAATCAAAGTTAACAACATGGGGCAGTTCGCTGATGTCAAGACCCCTAGCAGCAATGTCTGTCGCCACCAATACTTGTAAGGTGCCATTTTTGAACTTGGCCAGAGCGTTAGTACGCACCGGCTGGCTCTTATTACCGTGGATTGCCAAAGCTTGAATGCGGTCTTCGCCCAACTGCTTCACCAAACGGTCAGCGCCATACTTGGTGCGAGTGAACACTAGAACTTGATACCAATTATCTCGTCGAATCAGATGAGCAAGTAATTGGCGTTTTTTGTCACGGTCTACTTGGTAAACTTTCTGTGCGATCGTGTCGGCGGTAACGTTGCGGCGTGCTACCTCAATCATCGTCGGATTATTGAGTAGTCCGGCGGCTAGTGCCTTAATTTTGTCTGAGAAAGTAGCGAAGAATAGCAAATTCTGTCGCTGTTTGGGCAGCAGTGAAAGGATGCGGCGGATATCATTAATAAAACCCATGTCCAGCATCCGATCGGCTTCATCCAGCACCAAAACCTCAATCTGCGATAAATTCAGCGTACCCTGCTGTACGTGGTCTAGCAGTCGCCCTGGAGTAGCGACCAAAATATCCACTCGACTCCTCAAACGCTGTTTTTGCAGATTAATACTGACTCCGCCAAACATCACCATCGAGTTAAGATTTAAGTATTTGCCATACTCGCGCACGCTTTCTTCCACTTGGGCAGCGAGTTCGCGAGTCGGGGTGAGAATCAACGCCCGGATTGGTGGGTATCCATTAGGCGTACCTTTGCTCTTATTAGACGACAATCGATGCATGAGCGGCAGTGTAAAACTAGCGGTCTTTCCAGTGCCAGTTTGTGCCCCAGCTAATAAATCTTTACCCGACAAGACAGCAGGAATGGACTGCATCTGGATTGGCGTGGGTTCCGTGTACCCTCGTTCGGTAACAGCACGGATAATTTCATTGGACAAGCCGAGATCGGAAAAAGACATAAGACTCCAAAAATAACATCGGCCTGTCGCCAATCATGGCGTCAGTCTTAGGCGGACGGATAAAAATCATTGAAAAGCTGGATGGGCAGTAGCGCAAAGACTGAGAGCGAGTGCCGCAGTCCCTCATTCTATCAGATTGCCGTCTATTGTGTTGTTAAAGTTGCTCTGATTCAGTGTTGTGTTAAATTAGCATTACCTGCTTGTAAAGCAAAGTATTGAACAAATGGGAGAAATTCATTATCGCAATCCAAAAGCAACTGATTAATTCACAAATCAAATCACCTAGCGTCTTTTTGATTGACCATGAGAATAACAATCGTGGTCTGATCGACACCAATGAGGCGTTACAGCTAGCTGAAAGCTTAGAGCTTGACTTAGTTGTAGTCTCTCAAGGTAAAGACGCTCCAATCGCGAAGATTCTCAACTATGGCAAGCTTCAGTATCAAAAGAAAAAACGTCAGAGCCAAAGTGCTAGACCCACGGTAAAGGAAGTTCGATTCGGTCTAAACGTGGGTTTAGCTGATTACAATTTACGCATCGAACAAGCAGGTCAGTGGTTGAGTAAAGGCGATTCTGTCAAGTTTGCCATTCGTTTACGAGGCCGAGAACATCAATATCGTGACAAAGCGGGAGAGATGCTAGACCGAATTGCAAACGATCTTAGTAAAGTAGGTAAAATCCAGTCGCTGGATAAACGTGCCCTAGTTATTCAAGTCATTCCTGCCTAGTTATCTTGCGATCGCTAGAGGATTATTTGTAACAGCTTGTAAAGAACGAAAAAACCCGGAGGCAACACTGTAGCTTCTATGGAAAAAACATTGACATTCTCCCCATTCAAGACAGCAAGGGGATTTTTTCGTTGTGCATTGAGTCACACTTGCACAGAGCTGTAGTGGAGATGAGGATGGAACCTTAAACCAGTGGGGGATGTCATAACCCCAACTACTGGGACATCGAAATATCCCAGATCCTGTCTGCGAATATTGATAAAGCCAAACCCATTTCTGTGGGACTCAAAGCCGCACTAACATTTATAAGTGCGGTTTTGGTTTTATGTCGTGTACTGCAATATGAATTAATAGCTTTTAAGTTGAAAGCAAGAGAGTTTTACGCATAACAGAGGTACTGGGGGATTAAAAACTCTCTTTATCGCCAGTTAGAAAACCGTTCCACAATATCCTTTACTGTCTTATAACTTAGATGAAACTGCTGGGCAATCTGGCGGCTAGAATACCCTTCCTCGATCATTGTTAAGACTTGAAAAGCATACTTATCTAAGTATTTTAAATCATCCATATAATTTTTCGACCTTTTGTATAGGGTTGGGTAAAAATCCGTATTATTTAGATGGAAGAATTATTGTAAAACAAGCTCTTACAGTTGGATCAGAGCAACTAAATTTATTTATGGTTACTCAGCGGAGTCGAAGTATGGGGTTCAAAATTTTTGACTTTTGACACTTCGACTCCGCTCAGTGTTAACTTTTGACTTCCCCAAAGGGGGTGACCGTGCTTAATCTTATCTAAAAAAATTACTCTTTTTGCAAAATTTATTCTTCTATCTAGTGAACTTGTGAAGGCAGATAAACTATGGTTTAATGTTAAGTTTGCTAGTAATAAGGGATACAGAGCAAAAGTACCAGGATTTCGGCGTAGTTATTAAAATAACCTCAATGCCTATCTCCAGCTAGATGAGTATTTTATCTATGCTTAGGGGTGCTTTAAAAAAAATTGAGTTAGAAATGGAAATCCTAGACTTGCCGGAAAGTTTGATATATAAGGATTATAGGCATAAAAGACCTCTAAACTTCCGGTTTGTTCAAAGCCAGGGGCTAAGAATTGGTGGCAACTCTCGTAGCGGACTTTCATAATATTGTACGGAATCGTACTGACTGGGAGCGGCTGAGTGTTCTAGTCTTTAATTAATTACTTAAGTGTAGGCAATCCCGAAGTTATAAAAATTTGAAATCAAATTCATCGATAGTAATATCCTTTAACTTCTGGTTGCTAGGCTAGAACCCAGTAACGAGAAATTAAGGGATAAAACCCATTAGGAATTGGTTCACAGCCTTTTTCTTTCTATTCAGGGATTGAAACTTAGGTGCGACCTGAATTGATAATAAACCTAGATATTATGTTTGCCCAGCAGTTACAGTCAGTGCAAGGGCGTTTAGCTAACTTGTGCAAAGATACGAACATCGCAGTACAGCCAGAAGCCGATTTGCTGCTAGCAGTCTTGAAAGAAGTTGATATTGCTTCAAAAACACTAGAGATAGCTACGGAACAGTTGTTTGAGCAAACTCAAAAATTGGGAAATGTACAAGCACGGCTTAGAGAAGAATACAAGCGCTACCAAGACCTGTTAAACTTCATACCAAATGCTTACTTGGTGACTGACATACAAGGGAAAATTCTGTCAGCTAATCGTGTCACTGCGACACTGTTCAATCTTCAACAGCGATTTTTGGTCAACAAACCGTTAGTCTGTTTCATTGCAATAGAAGAACGTCAGGCGTTTCGTTCCCAACTAAACCAGATGCACAGTTCTGAATGTGACTATGTGCAAGAGTGGATATCACGGATACAACCGCGTGACTGTGAGCCTTTTGAGGCTGCTATGACTGTAGCTTCTGTACGTGATGTTAAAGGCAAGTTAACAGGCTTGCGCTGGATGGTGCGCGATATGACTCACGTCTGGCAACAGCCTCAATTAGCCTTAGAAAGGCCAGAAGGGCTTTATCCGTTATCTGCTCTTTAGCTTAAACTTTAGCAGGCGATCGTATTCCTTTTTGATTACCTCATAACACTCACAAGAAGCCTCTTGTAGTCCCTGGCGGTCAACGATTTGGATTTTCTTTCGGCTGCATTTGATCAGACCTTTTTTTTCCAAGATGTGGGCGGTTTCGGTGACGCTAGAACGGCGCACGCCCAGCATGTGGGAGAGGAACTCATGGGACAGGATCAGTTCATCCGAGTAGAGACGGTCACTGGACTCAAGCAACCAACGGGCCATGCGTTTTTCTATAGTATGAGTGCGGTTGCAGGCAACATTCTGCGAGATTTGCGCGATATAAGCTTGTGTGTATTTGAGCATCACGTCCCGCAGCGGCTTATTGGTGTCGAACTCATCCAACAGCAGATGTGCCTTCATTTTCACCGCGTTGCCAGGAACCTGAACGATGTACTCGGTCTGCGTAGTCTCGCTCCCACCCATGAAGGCGTTGATCCCTACCATCTCCCGGCTTCCGACTACTCCGGCTTCAACCGTGCTACCGTCTATCATTGTGACGGTGACTGAGATTAGGCAGGTGAGAGGGAAGTAGACTTCTTCGATGGTTTCGCCGGGTCGGTTGAGTACCTCACCGGATGAAAGCTCGACCTCGTGCATTTTGTTTTCTATCTGCTTGTATACGTCGCGGGGCAGGGCGGCGAGCAGAGTGTTTTCAGTAGCCATATTTTTATTAAAGCTTGTTTATTAATTATTTTTAATATTGTTAAGCTATGGCATCCGAAGACCTATAAATATAACTACGGGAGGTTCGCCAATTTTGAAGAGATATTAGCCAGCAGTTTTTTAATAATTAACTGATAGCTTTTTAAGGTTTTCACGCCGAAGTAAACTTTTGCAATCCGTATTAATAAAACGTATTTTTTCCTTATTGTATCCCGCCCCCGGATTTCTCACAAGTGAGAAATCCGGGTCAAATATTTTGACGTTGAGTTATATGATGTCTGCTTGATTACTTATTAAACCCGGAGAACTCCATCCCGCTAAAGCTGTGCTTTGTCTCCCCTCCCGAAAAGCCTACGGTGTACACACCAGTCTGAAATAGCTGATTAGCCAAGGTTTTACCCCACCCTAACCCTCCCCTTATAAAGCAGGGCTGTTTCATTCCCCAAAGAGCTTTAAAAATCAAGGGTTCTAGCAATTAAAAATTAGTTATTTTGTTACTAGCGTGCCGATGAAACCAACTATTTTACTGATATTTCAGTGCTTAAATATTCCAGGACTTACGCAACTGGCACAGCGCGATCGCAATTTTATAGTACTTAAGTACTATGTCAAAGTGGCGTACCCAAAGGACATTGCTGAAATTAATAACAGTTGATGTTATATGAAGACGCGATAAATCGCCGTCTCTACAATAATTTTTATTTGAACTTTTAACGCATCTACCTTCTAAACCGTCACACCTTCCAACTCTTCATCCGTTAACTCATACAACTGACGCAACTTATCCAACTTATCACTATCAGCTTCCCAAAAACCCCGCCCATGCGCCTCCAACATTCTCCCTAAAATATTGCGGAAAGCTTCAGGATTTGCCTTGCGTAATTTATCCGCCATCTCTGCATCTAACGCATAAGTATCAGCCGCTTGGTCATAAACCCAATCATCGGTAAAATCGGCAGTACCACCCCAACCAATCAACGCCGTCATCCGTTGAGAAATTTCAAACGCACCACCAGAACCTTGATTCGCCATCGCTTGCGCCCATTTGGGATTTACCAACTTAGTGCGGTACTCCATTCTGAGCAAATCATCTAAATTGCGGGGTGTAGTATCCTTCGAGAAACTTTCTACAAAACTGGTTGTCACCTTCTTACCGCCTTGTTTTTCTGCTGCCTTTTTCAAACCACCCGTATTGGCGTAATATTCTTGAATATCAGTTAAACCATATTCTACCGAATCGATTTCTTGAACAATGCGATCGCTAGTTTTTAATAATGTATTCAAAATTTCCGGTCTAGCTTGACCCTTATCTTCTCTCCCGTAGCTGAATACATTGCGACTTTGCCAAGTATTGCCTAACTCTTCACCAGATTCCCAGTTACCATCCACCACTCTATCATTTACCAAAGAACCAAAATCACCCGCCGGATTAGAAAACAATCTCGCTGATGCATTTTCCACACCTTGGGCTTTCAAAGCTAAAGCGTGTCTTTTAATAAAATTTTTATCATCCGGTTCATCAGCATCAGCCGCCCGTTGAAATAAATCATCCAACAATTCGATGATATTGACAAAACTATCTCGGAAAATTCCAGACAAATTACCCAACACATCAATTCGGGGATGTCCAACTTCCGCCAACGGCTTTAATTCATAACGAACAATTCTGCCAGTTCCTTCCTTAACAGGTTCAGCCCCCACCAACTCCAAAAGAATCCCCAAAGATTCACCCTTAGTTTTAATCGCATCCAATCCCCATAACATCACCGCCACCGTTTCCGGATATTTCCTATATTCATCCAAATGCTGGGCGATAATTTTTTGAGCAATTTCCCGTCCCCGTTCATACGCCGCAGGTGAAGGCATCCGATAAGGATCTAAAGCATGAATGTTTCTCCCAGTCGGTAACACACCAGCACCATCCCGCAACAAATCACCACCAGGCGCAGGCGGAATATACTCCCCATTCAACCCCCTTAACAAATTCGTTAACTCATCCGTAGATTGCATCAACAAGTCTTTGATTATTTCTTCTTCTCTCTCTTGTTGATTCTCCCCAAAATAAGCTTCCAAATAAGAAGCCAATTCCTCTTCATTAGGTGCTTCCCCCAACGTATGCAACCCAGAAGAAAACAACCGATTTTCTAAAACTTGTAAATATTCGTACAACTCCACCAAATAATCATCAAAAGCATGATTGCTAAACATCCGAATATTTTCGGGAGTAAACGTAATACCCAACCGTTTAGCATCCTCAAACGGACAATCTGCATCTAAACCAGAGTCCACAATTTTTTTACAAATGCCTTCTTTCAAAACATAATTCTTTTGCGGATCTTCACGATACTCCGAAATCAAATCGCGCAACGCCACCAATTCCTTATATAAACCTGCACGACCATAAGGCGGTACATTATGAGAAATCAATACACCATAACCGCGACGTTTTGCCAACATCGATTCAGAAGGATTATTCGCCGCATATATATATAGATTAGGCAAATTTCCTAACAGAATATCCGACCAAGAATAACCCGTATTACCCAACGGAGAACCAGGCAACCATTCCACCGTCCCATGCATCCCAAAGTGAACGATAGCATCAGCTTTAAACTCATTTTGCAGCCATTTATAGTAAGCAGCATATTGGGGATGTGGTGTTAAATCTCGCTCAAACATTAAGCGCATGGGATCACCTTGTATCCCTAATGGTGGTTGTACACCTATCCATACATTTCCTAATTGCACACCGCCAATCTGAAATTCATCGCCATAAGTTTTAATTCCAGTTCCAGTGAGAGATTTCCATTGTTTTTCGATGCGGGAGGTTTGCAGATATCCCAGCCATTTTTCTAGAGTACGGGCGCTAACGGACGCGGGGATATTTTTTGTATCATCTAAAGATTCATCCGCTTCTTTCACCCAGCGAATCAATTCTTCCCCATCTTCTGGTAAATCTCCCACGGTGTAACCTTGTTCTTTGAGTGCATGGAGAAACTTCAGCAAACTACGCGGTACATTTAATAATGCAGCTGTGCCCACAGCACCATAACCTGGAGGAAATCCATATAAAATGATGGCAATTTTGCGTTCCGATGCAGCTTTTTGCCGCAAAGCCACCCAAGTTTTTACCCTACCTATTAATCGCTGCACCCGTTCGGGAACTAGATAAATATTTTCACCCACTAAACCACCGAGGGGAACGGTATCAATAGCGCCATCCAATTCTGGTAATGCGTACAACACCACACTTTGCAATCCGCCGACACCTTGGCGCGTCCACGAGGAAATATCTTGAATTAATAATGGTGCGGCAACAATATAAGGTACATTTTTGGCAGTGAGGATGCGTTTTGCTACTTCTATCTGACGGCCAGCTTCCATTGAACCGGCCGGGCCACCCACCAAAGGAAAGCCAATTGTGGAAACGATCGCATCTACTTTTACTGCTTCACTAGAAAGTGAGGGAGTTTCTATATTACCTAGTTGTCGTTGCTGAATTTCATAGTCGGTTGTCATTAAATCTCGTACCGCCACGTGTCCTTCTACGCCGTTGATGAAGATGGGTAAAGGAGTTAGGCCAGCTTTTTCAAAACTGCGAATTAGTTGGGGAATGTAGGGTTGTTTGGTGATGACGTGTTTTCGGTAGAGGAGAATTCCTACAATTGGGGTTGGGAAGACGCGATTCATCGCGTCTCTACAATGGGTTTTATACCATTCTAAATAGTCGCGGGGCGATTCAAAAAACCCTTGATAGTCGGGGTGGAGTAATCCGATGTTGGGGGTTTCAATTAACGGGGGAATGTCACCGACTTTTAAATCTAAGTATTTTTCTGCCAGTGTCCAGAATAATGAGGCGACGTTTTCTGGACCGCCTGCATTCCAGTAACCATAGATAATTAACCAGTTGCGTAAGTCTTGGACTTTTTGCACTGGGACGTATTTCAGTAGTTTGGGGCCAATTTTTAAGAAGCTGATGTAACCAGCGAGTTTATCTTCTTCTCGTCCGTTGCTAAATTTGTCGAGGATGAATTTAACTGGTTTGGGCATTCCTTTGGGTTTGTCGCCAATGGCAAATATACCCAGCTTGGTTAAACTCATCAATTCCAAGGCTGACTCAAAGACTAGGCGAATGGGAATTTGGGAAATGCGATCGCGCAACCACACAACTTGGTCATAATCAAATAGTAGGCTACCGAAAAACACATCAGCGTCATCAAGTGCTGTTTCTACCTCGGTGCGTTTGTTGGTAAGATCGCGATCGCTAAATACCCGAATATCCAACTCAGGACAGCGAGAGTTAGCCAAAAAAGCTGCTTTTCTATACAAGTCAGCGTTGAACGATTCAAACCCAGCAACCAAGACGATGCGTTTCATGCCTGTAAGCTACGAAATATTTCTTCACTTTGATCTTAAACGTGCTTTCAGGCTGATTGTTAAATATCTACCCACAGATTCCGGTCATATCATGTTCGCATAATTAGTTATGATTTCCACAGTCATTGCACCCCACACGCCAGATGCTCCACTTGGGGAGACCCCAAGACCGCACTGGCTCCCCTTAATCCCCTCCCCGCTCTTCGGGAGGGGAGACGAAGCGTAGCTTTGGCGGGGTGGGGTTCTTCGGATTTAATAAGTAATCAAGCGAACATGATATCAGTAGTTCCTTGAAGGAGTTAGGACTTCACTATCACCGCTGCCTTGTGAATATTTCGATTTCAAAAAAGTTGTGATGTGTTGAGTCAAATTAAGTGCATCATTGAACTCTTTTGACTCCTGTAGCGCTTCATATAGTGAACGAATTTCTTGTGGTGACAGGTTTGTGAATGTACGCAACTCGGTAATATCTAATCTCCGATTAAACTCATTAGCAGTATGTCGCCATTGATGTATAAGCGAAAACAACTCTCTATCTTGACGTTCTGCAAAGACGTTAGATGCGATGGCAGTTTCCGTCACTGATATAATTAATCGCAGAAAGACTATTGGTCGTCCTGGCTTATGCGAGTTGGGGTTGAAGCGGCTATCAGACAGAATTACCTCATTTGAACTGCACTCATTCAGTAAGGCACGCAGAAATTCTCTCCTCTTTTCGTTCGCTGATGCCCATCGTTCGCCAAAAATACCAGTAATTGTTGCTAATAATCCCAAACCTGTTAGTAGTGACTCAAAACTTCCTCCCTGAGTCCACCAGACGCCGGCTAGAATAAATCCCAGAAGTAGAGGGAAAAACGTGATAAAGGTCACTAAGTTTTTCATACTTATCTCACATCTTACCGTTTAGACCATATATCATTCGCTACAGAAGAATTATTCTTAATTCCTGAAGAGTCAGAGGTAAGTAAGATTAAATCCATACCAAACCCATTCTTTAAACGTGGTTCCAATACTGTGTGTAGCTTATCAACAAGCACCAAATTACTGTTTGATATAATTTGATCGATGCCATTAGAAGTATATTTCCGAGTCAGATATAAACGAATCGTATCCTGGTCTTCAAAATTTATTACTGATCGGTCAGGTAGCATGACCTCAATTTTATTTCCACTTAGGTTACGATAGAGGATTTTTATCAAAATTCCTCTATCAGTTTCTACGGCACCATCAAAAAATACACTATTTAAATCGATATGTAAGTCAGTATTTTGCAGCAATGCACTGGTAACAAACTCTTTAAAGGATCTAGTTTTTGCGTATTCTTTCGCTGCATTTTGTGCCGCTTCTTCGCTTAATTCTTCGGTAGTCGCTACTTCAAGGAGTAACCTATCTTCACGTCGCATTAGTTTAGAAAGAGTTTGCAACAGGTCTGTGTCTTGTTGAAAATTAGCTAATGTGTTCCCCAATAGCGAAAATAGCACCGGACTGTTATTGATAACTCTATCTAATAGTTTCCGTAACTCGTCAACATTTCTCTCAATTGAGAAATCAACTTGAATTGGCAATACATGGCTACCTTGCAATTGCGATCCTCTCGTTGCTTGTTGCACACCTAGCCTTAACATCTCCGAACTCATATCAACTGGAAAGTAGAGTAAATCGGGATTTGTGTTAATCAATAAACTTAAAATGTGTTGATCTTTTTCACGCGTGCCTACGCCTAAACTTACATAATGATATTTTTGATCTTTGATATTATTTGTATTAATTTGATGCCATCGATATTTAAAAGACTCTATACTCTCTTTCATCACGAGATAGAAGCGATCGTTACAGGCATGATCCCAGGCGATCGTTGGGCCGATTCCCCAATAGGAAAAACCAGATAAAATCTCTTTACCATCACCTGTCGCCGAAAATTCTCCTCTCAATTCTTGCGTGAGTTCTGCAAGTTTGCTAGATTGATCTTCCCCTATAAAGCAGAGAGTCCACCCTAAGCCGGGTTCATTGATGGAATTCTCCAGTAGCTTCACAAAATTTAAAGATCCCATGTTGAGCCTCGTTTCTTGAGCAGTTTATCTGATAAATCTCGCACAGGTGTCTAGAAGCGATGGCTCCGCTAACGCCAAGGGCGAACGCGTATTCATTAATACTGTAAAGCATTATGTGTTAAGCTGCTCAGGGTTAACAAGAAGCCAAGGGTAGAGTCTGTCAAGGGTTTACGACCTGATCAACCCAGCTTCACATCAGGGGGTGCGTTCGGTTTAGAGATTTGGGCATCTAACTAAGTACATTTGTTATGGCTTTCCACTTTTACAAAGCGTTATTATCTAAATAATGGAGGCAATTGCTAGATTTGAATTTATTGCAAAATTTTACTGGTTATTCTCGATATTGATAACTTATAATAGTTGTGTTTTTGGTTACAATATAGTTTTGAATTAGTGAATTTTACCAAATGAAATTTGCTGTCCAGCTTCGCAGAAAAACTTATTTGGTTTAATAGCGTAGGAATGCTGAAAATAATGCAGTTATTGCTAACAAGTATTTTACAAAGCTATTAACTAAACTTTGTCTATATAATTATAAGAGTTTTGAAATAGTGTAAAAACAAGTAAATTGAGGATGAAATAATGAAATTTGGAATTGATACCGGGCACAATTGTCCACCAGATACAGGAGCTAGAGGTATTAAATTAGAGGATAATTTAACTCTAGATGTAGGTAATAGAGTTATAGCCAAGTTAAGAGCTTTAGGAAATGAAGTCGTAGTATGTAGACCAAGTAGTGCTAATACAGTCCGTGACTCACTCTCAAAAAGATGTTCTACAGCTAATGCCAGTAAAGTAGATATTTTCGTTTCGATTCATTTTAATGCTTTTAACAAGCAAGCTAATGGCACAGAAGTATTTGCAACTAGTGATAGAGGTAGAAAAATTGCTAAACCTGTATTGGATGAAATCATTAAGTTAGGATTTTTTAATCGTGGCGTTAAGAGTGGTTCTCACTTGTATGTTCTGAAAAATACAGATATGCCTGCTATCTTGATAGAATGTTGCTTCCTCGATTCGCAAAAAGATATGAATCTTTTTAATCCTGAAGCAATGGCTAATGCAATTGTCAAAGGCTTAACTGGTAAACTGCCAAGTGCCCCTATTAACCCTGTACCAGATGAAGAAGAGAATATAGATGAGACTATTCTCAGACTGCAAAAATCCTTAAATAGACTAAAAATAACTGATAAAAATGGTAAGGCTTTAGTGGAAGATGGCTTCACAGGAGCTAACACCAAATCTGCTGTAGAAAAATTTCAGACTATTGTCGGAGTTAAGCCGACTGGAATTGCTGACGCAACTACATGGAATGCCATAAATCTAATTTTAGCAAAACGAATTATCAGACCAAACCATGCTGGTGGTGCAGTTGTCAGATACTTACAATACCGTTTAGGTGTTGAGAATGATGGCGTCTACGGGCCGCAAACAGAGGTTGTAGTTAAGAACTTTCAAAAGCAAAATGGTTTAGATGCTGATGGAATTATCGGACCTGCTAGCTGGCAGAAATTAATTGGTTAGGCTGATGGGGACTAGAGATTAGAGACTGGGGTAGTAGTGCTGAGTAAAGAAGTTGAGAATCTAACTTCTTTACTCAGAACTGGAAATGGGCTAAACGCACCACTACCGCTAACAGAACTTTTTTGCCTTCGCATTCTTTTTCAAATTGGTATAACGAACAAATAGCATGAGATACTTATTTATGCTTTTTGCAACTGATGAGTGGTAACAACCAGGAGTCACAAGCTTTGATTATAGTGATCGACAATTACGATAGTTTTACATATAACTTAGTGCAGTACCTGGGAGAATTGGTATCAGAGTTCCCAGTGGCAAATGATATTAAAGTTTTTCGTAACGACAAGATATCCATAGATGAGATTCGGGCATTAAAGCCGGAAGCTGTGGTTATTTCTCCTGGGCCTGGTCGCCCGGAAGATGCCGGCATTTCTTTAGAATTGATTGAACAGCTAGGACAAGAGTTACCAATTTTAGGTGTCTGTTTGGGACATCAAAGCATTGGTCAAGTGTTCGGTGGTAAAATAATTCCTGCTCCAGAGTTGATGCATGGCAAAACCTCTCAGGTGTCTCACACTGGAGTGGGGGTTTTCCGGGGATTAGAAAATCCTCTAATTGCCACCAGGTATCATAGTTTGGTAATCGAACGTGAGACTTGCCCAGATGTGTTAGAAATCACCGCTTGGGTTGAAGATAACACCATTATGGGAGTGCGACACCGGAACTATCCTCACATTCAGGGCGTCCAGTTTCACCCAGAGAGTGTCCTGACATCTTCAGGAAAACAGTTATTGCGAAATTTTCTGGAACAGTTACAGTCAAGAGCATAATTAATGAAACGACGACACTTGATGGGCTATGCTGGGGCGGGGTTGGCCACAGCTTTGGTTACTACTTTGGGTTCTGAATCTCAAGCTGACGCACAATCTAGCGGTTTATCAGTTCAGTGGTTGGGTCATACTTGCTTTCTTTTTACTGGCGGTGGTGCAAAAGTTCTCGTCAATCCGTTTCGGACAGTCGGCTGTACTGCTGGGTATCGTCCGCCAAAAGTTGCAGCAGATTTGGTACTGATTAGCAGCCAACTACTGGATGAAGGTGCTGTGGATGTACTACCGGGAAATGCAAAACTCATCTATGAACCAGGAGTTTATGAATTTAAAGGCATTAAATTCCAAGGAGTTGCCATAGACCACGATCGCAAGGGTGGTAAGCAGTTTGGCTCAAATACTGCTTGGAGTTGGAAGCAAGGCGGAATTAATATCCTACACTTAGGCGGGGCTGCTGCACCCATTTCTATTGAGCAAAAAATCTTGATGGGGCGTCCCGATGTAGCGTTTATTCCAGTGGGAGGCAGTGCAAAAGCCTACAATGCTGAGGAAGCAAAGCAGGCTGTTCAAGTTTTAAATCCCAAGTTGGTGATTCCGACTCATTACCGCACACAAGCTGCTGATGCTGCTAAGTGCGATCTTTCGCCATTGGATAATTTTCTGACCTTGATGCAAGGGATGACAGTGCGGCGTAGCAATGGAGATAGTATTTCCATTAGCCCTGGTAAATTGCCGGAAAAGGGAGAAATTCAGGTTTTGAGTTACAAGTTTTGAGTAGTAGGGAATGAGGGAGATGAGAGAGATAAGAGGGGTAAGGAGAAGAAGAGGGAATTATTGAAAATCTTTCCCTTATCTCCCAATACGGTTCGGATAAGCATTTTTCACTTTCCTTATGATCTGGGGAATGGGTTTGCGGGTAAAGGGGAAAGGATGTATTCAAAACCTTTCCCCTTTACCCTTTACCCTTTAACCGAACCGTATTGCCTTATCTCCCCCCTTTTCCTTGTCTTTTTTGTCTCTTCTCCATGCCTTATGCCGAATGACCCTAGATTTTAGAAGGTATACCACTCTGGGCCTAGCTTATCTGCATCGCTGATGGGAGTCTCAACTGCTGTCGTTTCATTTATAGTCCAAATGTTGTCTGTACCTGCTGTCTGATCGCGCCAGTAGATATCAGTCTTGCCATCGCCGTTGAAATCGCCAAGGGATGGTGTCAAGGCCGCGTTATTAGCTGGTAAGAAAGCTTCAGTTGCAACTGTTGTACCATCCATCAACCAAGCGGTGTTCGCGCCTGTGGTTCCATTGTGCCAGAAGATATCGGTCTTGCCATCACCGTTGAAGTCACCAATTTTGGAAGTCCAGGATGAGTCAAGTGTCCCCAAAGCACCCTCGGTGACTAAGATACCATTCATCGTCCAAACCTTGTTCTCACCTGTTTGAGCGTTTCTCCACAGAATGTCTGTCTTAAAGTCGCCGTTGAAATCACCAAGGCTAGAAGTCCAAGCGGCATCTTGTGATTGTAGAGCAAAGTCAGTCTTTTGCGTACCATCCATAAACCAAGCGACGTTATCGCCAGTTGTCTGATTGCGCCAGAAGATGTCACTCTTGCCATTGCCATCGAAATCAACAATGGTAGGAGTATATGCTGCGTCTGTAGTGTCTAAAACAGTTGCATTCAGAACTGTGGTGCCATCCATCTCCCAAATAGCGTTCTCACCGGTTTGACTATTGTGCCAGAAGATATCGGTTTTGCGATCGCCGTTGAAATCTCCAATCTGAGGACTCCAGGCTGGATCAACGCTACTTAGAGCAGCCGCACTACCAACTCTGGTGCCATCCATCAGGACAACGCTATTTTCACCGGTTGTCTTATTGCGTAATAAGAAGTCGGTTTTGCCATCAGCATTGAAGTCAGCAATTTTGTAATCATAGGCGGATAGGTCAAATTGACCTAAAGAACCCTGTTCGACAACTGTTGTTCCATCCATCAACCGAATGATAATCTCACCGGTTGTAGAATTGACCCAAACTTTGTCTGTTTTACCATCACCGTTAAAGTCAGGAGTAATTGCCGCACTAGTTAAGTAAGGATTAGGGTTGGGATTTGCTGACGTTTTAACAGGCGCAGTCACTGGTTGACTTTCTAGTGCTAGTGAAGAACTTTTATTTCCAAACCCCAAATCATAATTTAAACTCTTAAGAGAAGTTGTCAAGATTTCTGATTTTGCAAAAGAATCTGATGCTAATCGAGATGTATTCAAAGCTAAGGGTGAGGAATTTTGATTTTCAGGCATGGTGAATTTTTATTATTGGCTGTCATATTTTTTTAACTTTTTTTTGCAATCTCTTTCTGTAACGAAATAACATTTATCCGGATTTCAATATTTCTTTATAACCATTTTTTATTTATTAATATCACTCTTTGAAGATAAATATTGGTTTTTTTAAACTATTATTCTGAAATTTTCAAGTTCTATATAAGCATTTACAAAATACGTTTTGTAATTTATATATATTATTTATAGATAGAAATGATTACTTTATCGATTTTCTTTGACATTTGAAGCTTGTATCAAAAATCTACCTACGAACCAGAAATTTATTTTATGTTGAATTAGACAGACTTAATTAAAATAGAAGCGATCGCTATATGATTCCTAATGAATTTGCCTAATATTACCTTTGTTTTTTTAGCACGTTTTTAAGTATTAGCTGAAGATCCACTATTTTTTATTTTGTGAACCAGCTTAGATAGAAAATAACCTTGACCACCGTCTAGTCCTAAATTTGAGCTATCCAATTTCACCCAATAAAAATCGAAGGCTATAGGGTTTTTGCTGGTACTTGGATGTATTTCCCAATGCCGCCAAGTCGATGGTGTAGACTGAGTTAATTCGAGATGATACAGCGGTTCTCAGTTGAGTGAGGTACAAGAACCCCACCCCCAACCCCCTCCCCGCAAGCGAGGAGGGGAATATGATGTACCTCATGTGATTAGTAAACGCTATAAACATAACGTTCTTGAATTTCATCCCGATAGGGAGTCATGTTGTATTGATAAATACCTAATAACTCAATAATCCGAACTCCCTTAACACCAGATTCTTCATAAATTTCTCGCAGTACAGCTTCAGATGGCTCCTCGTCTTCTTCAACTGTACCAGCAGGTACTTGCACGCCAGCTTCAGGAAAATTAGTATGTGTAAATACCATTAATTCATTTTTCTTGGTTACATAAGCGAGAACTTTTTTTATTATGGTTTTATTAGACATATTTTTTACTATGTGTTGTTAGATGTATGAACTACCAAAATTTGTATAAAATAAACGTTTAAAACTTATTTAACTTCATGAATATCCTAAATCTTTTGATAAAAACAAGATTTCCGAATTGTTTAAAAATTAGGAAAACTGAGTCTTTCGAGATAATTGATTATTCTCCAATAATTTATGCCTTGAGTGGAAACAAATATTGGTTAGAATAACTTAGATTAGCAACTATTAAGAGGCATCATCTGTGCATCTATTAGTTGTTAAAAGTGTCAAATAATACAATAGTTTTTAAAAGTACATCAACTATGCAAGCAGAATATCGGCAGCGTCGCGAACAATTAATGGCAAAAATTGGTGATGGAACAGCCATTTTTCGCAGTGCGCCAATGGCAGTGATGCACAATGATGTCGAGTATGTTTATCGGCAAGATAGTGATTTTTTTTACTTGACTGGTTTTAATGAACCACAAGCAGTAGCAGTGTTAGCGCCGCATCATGCAGAACATCGGTTTGTGCTGTTTGTCCAACCGAAGGATCGCGAAAAGGAAGTATGGACTGGTTATCTTTGTGGAGTAGATGCAGCCAAGGAAATTTATGGTGCTGATGAAGCGTACCCGATTAGTGAGTTAGATGAAAAGTTGCCGCAGTATTTAGAAAAAGCTAGCCGGATTTATTATCACTTAGGACGCGATCGCAATTTTAACGATCAAATCCTGAAACATTACCAAAGTTTACTGCGGACTTATCCGAAGCGGGGTACAGGCCCGATCGCTATTGAAGATACTGGCCCTGTCCTCAACAGCATGAGATTGATCAAAAGCGAAGTTGAGGTGGAATTGATGCGTCAAGCAGCTGCGATCGCAACTGAAGCACACAATTATGCCCAAGAAATCGCCGCACCTGGACGTTATGAGTACGAAATACAGGCGGAGATGGAACGGATCTTTCGAGTGCGGGGTGGGTTAGGGCCTGCTTATCCTTCGATTGTGGCTTCTGGTGTAAATGCTTGCGTACTACATTACATTGAAAATAATCGTCAAATGCAGGATGGAGAATTACTGCTAATTGATGCCGGTTGTGCTTACGGTTATTACAATTCTGATATTACGCGGACATTTCCTGTGGGGAATAAGTTTACGCCAGAACAAAAAACGCTGTATGAAATTGTTTTAAAGGCACAAAAACAAGCGATCGCTCAAGTGCAACCAGGTAATCCCTTCAAATTAGTTCACGATACAGCAGTGCGCGTTCTCACGGAAGGTTTAGTCGAACTTGGCATTCTCAAAGGTGAAATTGATAAGTTAATTGAAGAAGAGAAATACAAGCCATATTATATGCATCGTACCAGTCATTGGTTAGGTTTGGATGTCCATGATGTAGGTGTTTACCAGCATGGTGAAGACAAACCACAGATTTTACAACCAGGTCAAATTTTGACAGTGGAACCGGGACTATATATTGTGCCAGATACCAAACTAGCAGAAGACCAGCCAGAGACTGATCCTCGATGGGTTGGCATTGGTATTCGTATTGAAGATGATGTGTTAGTTACACCTGGGGGACATGAGATTTTAACTGCGGAGGTTCCAAAAGAAATAGATGAAATAGAAAGATAAAAAATGGGGATGAGGAAGCAATCTTTATTTCTATTAAGAAAATTTCTAATAGTTCTGAGAGCGATCGCAGAGTGAGCGATCGCGCAGCGACTGTGCAGGAGTTTCGCCTTTCTCAACTGCTGTGTTAGTTTTCAGATAATCCTGCACCAACTTGCAACCATAAGTCAGTGCATCTAGCTTGAGAATTTGGGGCAAGTTCCAAAGAATGAGCGTGTTATCATCACCCCCTGAAGCTAGAACACTTCCATCGCGGCTGATTGCAATTTGCCTAATCGCTGCGGTATGTCCTCTCAGGGTCGTTATTTCCGTACCATCAAGTTTCCAAAGCTTAACGGTTCCATCTCCACTGCCAGAAGCAAGCCTTTTACCGTCGGGACTAAAAGCTATCCCCCAAATTGCAGCTGTGTGACCAATGAATGTTTGCAGCAACTTGCCTTCAAGTGTCCACAGCTTAATGGTATTGTCGCCACTTCCAGAAGCCACCATCTTACCATCAGGACTAAAGGCAACTGTCCAAACTGCCGCCGAATGTCCGACAAATGTGCTGAGTAAGTTACCTTCTAGCGTCCATAGTTTAACAGTACCATCCGCACTAGCAGAAGCAATCAGTTGACCGTCAGGGCTAAATGCAACTTCCCATATTTCGGCTTGATGCCCTTTGAGAATTTGTAGCGTAGGTTGACCTACACGCCATATCCGAACATTATTGTCAGTATTAGATATGGCGATCGCTCGACCATCGGGACTTAATAACGCTCCGGTGATTTTGCCATAAGAGTTTTTGTAAGTAGCGATTAACGTACCATCTCGCCGCTTGAGTTGTACCGTATCATCTTCACTAGGAAGAGCCATCAACTTGTTATCCTCACTGAAAGAAACCTGGGAAACTGAGCCTTTTTGGGTCAAAGTTTTCTGCAATTTGCCTTGACGACTCCAAAATTTCACAGTATTTTCGTGGCTGGCTGTGGCGATGGTGGAATTGTCGGAGGCGATCGCTATTGACCAAATTCCGCCTTTATGAGCTATGACACTCTTTTGGAATGGATTTTCACTCTGCCAAAGCCTCACAAGGTTTTCTGCACCTGCCGAAGCTATAAAGCTACCGTCAGGACTGAAAGTAACTCCCCAAACAGATGCACTATGTCCTCTAAGGGTTCTGCGTTCTATGCCATCAATGTCCCAAAGTTTTATAGTTTTGTCGAGACTAGCGGAAGCAATAGTCTGACCATCGGGACTAAACGCGACTCCCGAAACTCCCGCACTATGACCTTTGAGTGTTTTATGAAGACGATAACTGCCATGTGTGCTGTCTCGCTGCCAAAGTTTGACAGTTGTATCTTCACTCGCTGACGCAATAGTCTGTCCGTCAGGACTAAAAGCTATTCTCATAACCCAAGCTGTATGACCTTGGAGAGGTTGTAGGGTATTGGCATTCTGCCAACCTGAACTGTTTTGTCTCCAAAGTTTTACTGTCCTGTCTATATTGGCAGCTGCAATGGTCTGGCCGTCGGGACTAAACGCAACTCCCAAAAACCCAGCTTTATAACCTTGAAATGTTCTTACCAAAGTGCCGTCTCGCTTCCAGACTCTCATAGTTGTGTCCCAACTAATAGAGGCAATAGTTTGACCATCGGGACTAAACGCAACTCCCCAGACTGACGCTGTGTGGCCTTTAAATGTTCTTGAAATGCGCCACGATGCGTCTTTGGGATCGCGTTGCCAAAGTTTAATAGTACTATCCTCACTCGCTGAGGCAAATATCCGACCGTCAGGACTAAATTTAACTGCTCTAACTGCTCCCTGATGACCTTTGAGAGTTGCAACTGCTGTACCATCACGTCGCCAAAGTTTGATTGTTCTATCCATACTGGCTGAAGCAATTAGAGAACTGTCAGGGCTAATATCTACAGCCATTACAGCTGCGGTATGCCCCGAAAAACGGTTGTACTCATCTGCTCCATAAATTGCTTGTTGCAGTGCATTTTCAACTTTAGGCGCAAGATTTGTATTTAATTTATCTAATTTTTGCAGTCTTTTTTTTGCTTTGATTGCTTCTACAAGTGCATCCAATCTGCGATTTGAGGCAAACAATCCAACAGAAGAAGATACAAGCGCTTGAATTTCACTGTTTTTAGCTTGAGTTTCACTTTTACGAGCCTGGTAATACAAAATGAAAGTTCCTATTCCCAAACTACTAGAAACGAGCAATCCAATACTTGCTGCAATTAATAGATATCTCTGTAATAAAGCCGTTTTTTTCTCTTGTACGAGTCGTGTTTCTACCTCTAAAGCCGTTTTTTTCTCTTGTACGAGTCGTGCTTCTACCTCTTTAGCCCGTGCTGCCTCTAATGCCATTTGCATTTCTTGGCGATCGCATTCAACACTTGCGGCTAAAAATTGATAATCTAAATCGCTCAGACTCTTGCCCTGTGACCAATTTTGAGTATCTTTTAAAGCTTGTCCTCGCAACAGACGCGATTCATCTTTGTAACCCGATGCTACCCAAGCGTTAAATGTTTGCGAGTAGGGGCGGAGATTATCTAGTTGTCTTAACACCCATTGGGCATTAAAAACATTCCGATAGATAGGATTTTTAATTTTGAGATAGCCGTTGTGTCTTTCTATTAAACCGGACAACAATAGTTGTATCTGTTCTCGACTATCATCACTCGGAACAGAATGAAGAGGCGGAGGGGAAAACTCTTCTCCCCCACTCCCCTGCTCCCTTGCTCCTCTGCTCCCCTGCTCCTCTGCTCCCCCGCTTCCCTGCTCAACAGCCTCTTCTGCTTGCAATACCTGTTGATAAATACCCAACAACCGCCCTGCCTGTTGTTCGTCGAATAGGAGGCGATCGCGAATAGTACGCAAATGTTCTGGTTCGTCTTGTGACTGCCAATTTTGAATAATCTGCGATCGCACTAATTGCTCTACCCACAATGCTTCTATACCTGGGGGCAGGGTAATTTTCCCTCTAGTACTTTCAAAGGCTACTTGAGTAATTAAGTCACAGAGTTTTTGTGTCAGAAAGGGTTGTCCGCCTGTCCAATAAATAACCTCTTGCAGTATTGCTTGTGGTTGACTGACTACTTCTTCTAATCCTAGAAGCAAGGGCGTGGCTTCATGCAGTTCAAAGCCCTGTAACTCAATTGCTTTACCAAGGTTAAAGGGCGTGCGGCGTTTATCAGCAATCAAGTCGGAGGGACTAGCTACACCAAATAGTGCAAATCCCAAGCGTTCAAAGTTTGAGTTATGTGGTCTTAGATTATAGCACTGACGAATCCAAGCAAAAAAGTCGTTAATTGGGAAACTTAAACTCAGTAGACTATCAATCTCATCAATAAATATGAAAATGCGTTTGGCTTTGCCATTTTGTAGAGAATCACTTTTGATATTTGGTAGTAAGATATCTTCAACAAATAGCTGTAGTTTTTGCACCGAGGAAATACCTGCTTGCATTTCCCACCAGCACTGAAAATCAATTTGTGACGCTAATTTTAAGCTATATAATAAGCTGATAATAATGCCTTTATACCATTGATCTGGTGTAGTATCTTCAATACCCAAGCGAGTCATATCTAAGTAAACACAGCTATGACCTTCTTCCTTAAAACGATAACTTGTGCGTTGTAGTAACGATGACTTACCCATCTGACGAGAGTTGAAGACATAACAGAAATTGCCAGCTTTCAAGCTGGCATAGAGTTGTTCATCTGCCTGACGGGTAACGTATGTGGGGTCGTCAGTGCAGAGACTACCCCCTACTTGATATCTCATATCTAAGTGTAATTATCAAACAAAAACCTTAACATAATGATTAGTAATTTGCCGATAAATTGTTGAAAGTAAATATTGCAAATTTTACAGCACAGTTTTATGTAATAATTTAGTTTGTTCTATGGAACTTTTAACTTTATCCCTGATACCTGAAAAGAGCTAGTATCAATTCTTAGGAAAACCGCAAATTTCCACTTATCTTGTTTTCACGTCGATAAATCACCATCTAATTCAGGCTAACCAGCACCACACACATAATCAGACGAATTAAAATTTTGCTGATGCTGCGGCCCAGAAAAGTGATATTTGCAGTTCTTCTTGAAGTCAATAAACTTTAATTGCTGATGTACTGCTATTGGTATCTACGCATTTAAATATTCTCAGCATCAGAGCGGAAATGCAAGGAAAGTTAAGATAGTTAAGAAAGTTAGCAAAAAATTATTTTAAACTGAAAACATAATTATAGCTAAATACTTAATATCAAACAGCTATCAACTGCTCTTGTTGAAAACGCAAAACTAAAATTTTCTCGAATTTGATCCTGTACTACTGCGATGCTTAGGTTGGGCTGCGCCTGCGCAGTACTTGATCTTGATTGAGTGAGTGCCTTACTGTTGCTATATCAAACAATTGTCGATAGCTGTTTTGCAAAATAGGCGCGGTAGAGTTCGCAACGCGGTAAGATGCGATCGCCCTCAAAGCGGATTAATCCCAAACCTTCAAGCTTGTAAGTGTCAATAGGGTTAAGAGAAATACCTTGATTTGCTGCCATAATTTCAGCATAAGTCTTTGCTAATCTAGGATTTTCTTGCAGTTTGATCAACTGTCGCCATAAATGATCGCGGTAGATGCCACCATTGGCGATCGCTTCCTCTATTATTTCTTGTAGGGTCATTTCTTGAGACCTAAGATAGTACAAACTAATTTGAATTAGTGCTGGATGTCCTCCTACTAATGACATTAGTTGGGCGAAATCTTTAGCTTTAAATGAGTCTAAACCATACCGTTTAGCTAAACCTTCTACTTGTGGTTGAGTAAAATCGTTCAGACGAATAGGTAGACCAATATTAAAAGGAGAGAGGTTAATATCCATAGAGATATAGTCTTCGGTTGAGTAAACCATTACTAACCTCAGCTTTTGCCAGTTGGGATTGTGTCGTGCTTCCTCACACCATGACCTCAACAAAGCAAAAAACTCTTGACAAATGTGAGGATATTCAAAAAAACGGTCAATTTCATTCAACACTAAAACCACTGGGCTTTGACATTGCTCAAGCAAATAGTTTTCTAAATAGAAACCGCTACTCAAGTTGTAGCCAATTTCTTCATTCCATTTTTCTTTGAGGTTGGGGTCAATACCTAACCCTGTTGCAATTTTCCAGCAAAGACGACGCAACAGTTTATTTAAATCAGTTAAACACTCACTATCGAATTGGTAGCAATTCAGATTCACAGTCTGATACCCAAGTTTCTGTGCAAACGCACAAACCCGCAACACAAGAGAACTTTTACCCATCTGTTTGGGGGACTTAATCCGAATTACGCAGCCCTTTTGAGTTATTTCTCGATAAACCTTTTTCTCTAGTGGAGGACGTTCAATATAAAAGTGAGAATCTAAAGGTACGGGCCCATCCGGGTATGAGCAAATATTTTCTACCTGTTCAGTTTGTGTGTCATGTTTTTCGACAAATGAGGTTAATTCGGAACGTTGAGATAAATCTTCTCCTATATTTGCAATAGGCAATAACTCAGATGCTCCAGTCTCATTTGCTTTGTTGATTATGGTGTAGTCTTCGCTGTGTAATTCTAGATTAAAAGCGCTAAAGCAGAGTTTTATGGTTTTTTGATCTACACTTTCACTTAAAGACCATAATTTACTCAAAGTTCTACTAGAAACATGAATACGCGAGCTTATTTCTTCTAAACTCAAGTGTTCGCCTTTATTTTCTACTATCTCCACAGAAAGAATTGCTGATTGTAACCGTTTAATTCCTGTGGATGTTAGTACAACTCCTCGTGTGCGTTTAGTTTTATACATTGCTGTCCCAAGTCTTATGGTAAAAAGGTGTAAAAAATAACACTTATTTTCACTTTGTACTTAGTTATCATTTAGTGTAACAGTTTTTGATACACTGTTATTTCATTTTTTCCTAAAATCTATTGGAACTCTAATAAACTAAGTTACATTATATTAGCTTGATAGTAAACACTGACATCAATTATTTATTTCTCCTACTTTTCCCACTTTTCCTACTTTTTCACTCGGTGTTTTGATGCTTGTTTTGCAAAAACTCTTTGAAGAAATCAAGTCCTTGTACTTACCTGAATTTGTACAAATGTGATTGCATAAATAATGTAATATTTTTAACTTGTATAAATTATGACTTTTTTATTGGTGTGTTGCAAAAGTATTATCGCTTTAGTAGTATTTAGAACATTGAGTATTAATAATTACTACAATATTTGGAATCAAGACTTGCTTAAAAACTTGGCAGAAATTATGCACAAGCAAATTCCAAAGATAGGCAAGTAGGTAATGTATAAATTATTAATAATTGATACTGATTTATTAGACAAGCAATGCAGAACTTATCTAACATATGTATTTTAATTACTAGCTCCTACCAAGAAAAAGGAAGGTTTTCTAACTGTCTTAATACCCATTGAGGAGTGAAAACACTCCGGTAAATAGGATTTTTAACTCTCAGATAGCCGTTATAATTTTCCACCAAACCAGATAGCAACAGTTCTGTCTGTTCTTCACTATTATCGGCTGGTATCAAGTTCTCTATCGGATTCCTATTCCTCAGTTCCTCTACTTGTAACACCCGTTGATAAATTTTTAATAATTTTCCTGCTTTGTGTTCGTCAAAAAGTAAGCGATCTCTTATGGTACGGAGATGTTGAGGTTCATCTTGGAATTCCCAATGTTGAATAATGCGCGATCGCACCAATTGTTCTATCCAATATCCTTCAGTACCGTTCGGTATAGTAATCGTTCTTTTATAACTTTCTAAGGCAACTTGCACAACTAACTGACAAAGCTTTTGTGTGAGAAATGGCTGTCCTCTTGTCCAATGAATAATATACTGCAATATTACTTGTGGCTGACTGACTACTTCTTCTAAACCTTCAAGCAGGGGCATAGCTTCATGTAATTGAAAGTCACATAAGTTAATCGCTTGACCAATGTAAAAGGGGGTTCGATGTCGATCAACAATTAGGTTAGATGGACTAGCTACACCAAACAAAGCAAAACCCAAACGTTTAAAGTTTGGGTTGTGTGCCTGCTGCTCGTAACAGTAACGAATCCAAATAAAAAAATCGTTGACCGAGAAATTCAAACTTAGCAGGCTATTAATATTATCGATAAAGATGAAAATGCGATTATTTTGAATTTTTCTCAGCAACACCTGTTCCACAAATTGATACAGTCGTTGTACAGGGTCAAGCTCTGATTGTTGCTCCCACCAACTTTCAAAGTTGACCTGTTTTGTTAGATTTAACTTGTGAAACAGGCTGAAAATAATGCCTTTATACCATTGTATAGGTGTAATTTGATTAGTACCTAATAGAGCGAAATTCAAATAAACACATATATGATTTTCTTTTTCTAAGCAATGAATAGTCCGGTGTAGTAGAGACGATTTGCCTGTTTGGTGGCACTTGAAGACATAACAAAAATTTCCGGTTTTTAATCCAGTATAAAGTTGTTCGTCTGCTTGACGGATAATATATGTAGAGTCATCATACTTCAGGCTACCACCGACCTGATATATCATAGTCAAGTCAATTACTATAAATAGTGATGCTTGTACTTTTGTAACCGATACTATATTTAAACGTAACAATATTCTGATATGATTTAACTATTATGCTCATTACTTTTACTATTACTTAAGTTTTAATTGTCTTATCTTGACTTAGATTCTCTGATGGCGATCGCCCTATTTCATTACTCTCAGGGAATAGTTTATTTCTAACACTTATGCTATATGCCGAGCTTTCTATTCCACTTACTTCCTTTTCATTGGGTTGTTAAATTAAAATAATGACGTAACCATTCTAAATCAATAAAATATGATTGTTACTTCGTAATAAAAAGCCTGAACATACTTAAATTTATAACTGTTATTGAAATTTACCTTTTGACGTTTTGTTTTAGTAACTAATACAGTTTTTAATTCATTAAATAATTTTAAAATTGAATCTCTCGACTACAGGCTTATTGCTACCAGCAAACAAACAAGGATGACGTAATTAGTTGAAAATATAGTACTAAAGTCTTAGCCATTTCAATATCTTTGGATTTTTGTTATAGCGGTAGGTTAAGCCCTCTTTAGTAGTGATGGATTGGCCTTTGCTTGCCTTACTTCTAATGGTAGCAATTGAATAGTTTGTTAACATTTGCATTTCTTGATGAGAAAGCCTTTCAATTATGTCTACTTCTACCGCTCTTTCTGGTTGGATTTGGGATTCTTCGTTAGAAAAATCATCTATTTTTATTTCAGCTTTTTGGGTAGAATTGATGGCAATTTCTTTTGCTTTTTGAAGCCGATAATCTTGCACAGTTAAAAGTTGCCAACTGGAATCTTGTGAAAGTTCTAAAACCCATTGATGATAATCAAATAGGCTTTCCCGATGTCCAACACTGATAAAAGTTGTTTGAGTTGATTGTAACTGTTGATATAAACTTCCTTCATTATTCAAATCTAAGGCACTGGTTGCTTCATCTAATATAGTGAAGCTAGGATGAGTAATTAAGAGTCGTGCGAATGCAAGGCGTTGTTGTTCTCCCAAAGATAATATATTCTCCCAAGGAACTTCTGTATCAAAGCCATCGACTCGACTTAGCAAGTTTTGCAAGTTAACTTGTTGCAAAACTTCTTTGAGTTCTCGATCGCTCATTTGACGATTTGTATTAGGATAGAGTAACTGTTCGCGTAAAGTTCCCAAAATTATGTAAGGACGTTGGGGCAAAAACAACACTTCTTCTAGAGGAGGTCGCATCAAACGACCAGTCCCCGCATTCCACAAACCAGCGATCGCTCTCAACAAAGAACTTTTGCCTCGACCACTAGGGCCAACAATCAATAGACCTTCTCCACGTTGAACAGAAAGTGACAAATCTTCGACGATCACCTGCTCATAGTTTGGTGTTTGTAAGGTGACATTCTCAAAAGCAAAGTAGTTTTCTTCTATTGTTTTAATAGTACTTACATTTTCAGGTTGTTTAGTTACTTCTTCTAACGCATCTGAAAACTCAGTTAAACGCTCAACGTAACTAGAAAAATTTCCAGAAATAGCAAATTCACTTATTAATTCTCCCAAAGCTGTAGCAAACAGATAGCTAGCTAAAGTAGCTTGTCCAACTTGTCCAAAATCAATTTCATCACTAATATATAAAGGTGTAAGTACTAATAAAATAAAAAATTCGATAGCAGACTGATATCCTTTATTAAAAATTTCGTTATTCCTCTCCCAATTAATTTTGCGTTTCGCACTTTTTAGGAGATTACTAAATCTTCGTTGAATTATATTTGATTCTTGGTTTTCTCCTCGAAAAAAAGCTATCGATTCGGCATGATTCCGAACATGAGTCAGGGCATAATTGTAGTCAGCTTTAGATTCAAGCTCCTCTTGATTAATCTTATTTAATTCTTGATTCAAGTAAACAGCAATCAAATTGCCTATAATCGTATAAACAAACAGAGCAACAGCGATCTGTTGAGAAATTGACCATAGAAGTGTTAAAAAAGTCGTCATTTGCAGTACTTTTTCTAGGAAAGTAGCTGAAAAACTCAGGGCATTACTAGTAATAGGTTCAATTTCTTGGGATAAACGTTGATCTGGGTTATCAATATCAGCTTTAAAATTAATTTTATAATAAGCACGTTTGGTAAAATATTTATCTAAAATCTGATTATTGAGCCATTGATACCAATCCAGAGCAATTTTTTTTCTAAGAAATTTAGAAAATCCAACTAAGAGGGTTACGCAGACAAGCCCAACAGCATAAAGCCACACTATGTTAATGAACTTAGAATAATCTTTTTCTTGAATAATTATATCGATCAAATAACGATTAACGAAACTATTAAAAGCAGTTATACCTACAAGTGCAATTATTAATAATATCAGCAGAATAAGCATTCCCCATGCACGAATCACATCTGAGAATGCTCTTTCCCCTGGCTTTGTTGGATACCAGTAAGGCCCTGCGATCGCTCTGACATTTTTCCAGAATTGGATAAAATCTGAAACAGGATTTGTTCCGGGTTGAGGTTGAACAACTTGGGTTGGCATATTTTAAAAATAAACTGAAATCTTTTATAATCAGATTTAATACTTTTTAGTGCTGAATAACAAGTGATAAGTACCGAGTGAGAAATTACATATAGGACTCGATACTTAGAATCATGTTTGCACTTAGATGTTTACTTATGCTGGCTCGACTTCATCCATTTTTAGGTTTAGGCGATCGCATTATCTAGAGGATGCAGGCTAAATCAGAACTTTGTTGAATAGAGGCTATAGTGGTGTGTGGTTGCGGCTCACCAAGAATTCTGGCCAGGGTTGCCCCTTAAAGCTTGGTATATTGTTAATACTGTTATAAGTGATAATTAGGAGTCTGCGATCGTAGGGAGAAATATTGGGTGCTGATCCATGTACTAAATTACAGTGAAAGAAAAGGACAGAGCCTAAAGGGCCTTTTGGTGCAACGATACCTTTTTCAGTAGCTAGTTTGGCGATCGTTTCTTTCCCAAGAGAGTACTTGAGAGCAGCACTAACATTTGACTTCCAGTCATTTTTTTGGTGATTAACTTCAGATGACTCTATTTGTCCTAAGTGAACAAGGCTCTTTTTGTGAGAACCTGGAATGAAATACATAGGCCCGTTAAACTCATTACATTCATCCAAGAAAACAGCAACATTCAATGCTTTAGGAGATGGCATACCATCTTCTTGATCCCAAAATACAAAGTCTTGATGCCACGGCCATATATCTCCTCCAAAAGCTGCTTTAAAGTTGATTTTAAATTGGTAGACATATACATCGCTATTAAGAATTTCGCAGGTAGATGTTAGGAGGCTAGGGTGTCGAGTCAAAGAATCGAAAATTTCTGTGGTGGCGTGGCATCCATGAAGAGCGCGCACTGTTTTGTTATCCTTTTCTAAAATCCGTCCTGGTATATCTTTTACTATCAAATCCTCAACAGCAGTGTGCATTGCCTCAACTTCTTTTGTTGAAAAAAGCTCTGGAATAAAAAGTAGCCCGTTTTCTTTGTAATATTCTATTTGCTCTTTATTTAATTTCATGGTTTTTTCTTTTTGATTGGTATAGGACATAACTTTAAACTCAACTAATTACTAATAAAAGCTTCTGTTAATTAATACTGACTCAGGCGATCGCTCTTTCACATAAGAATGGTCTTTATGAGCAGAATCTGATGATCAAAAGAAGGTTTATAACCCGTCACCCGTAGTTTACTGTGGCTTCTTCGATACAAGCTTTCAACCGTTCGGCTAATATCTGAACATGGGGTTGAGTCATCATGGTGACATGGTTACCTGGAACAAAATGGATATCCACCTGCTCGGTAGAAAACTTGCTCCAGCCCCAGGTCGAATCCTGCAAAATCTCAGAAAGTATTTCACTATTAGACTCCTCGACCGCGGAAGTTTCGCTGGCCCGTAATAAGGTAATTCGGGTTGGATAAACCTGTTCTGGTACATAATTAACTAGAGAGTTAGCTTTGAGCAATTGCACCATATTATTAAGCTGTGTAATTTCATCGTCGGGAGGCAAGATATCAGCATTTTTTAATCGTTCTAGAACGTATTTCAGTTGATCTTCCCAAACCAAACATTGAAGAATATCGTCAGAAATATCTAGTTTCTTTGCGTAAATAATTTCGATTGCGCCTGCCAATTGAGCTAGCCATTTCACATGATCCCAATCGAAACCTTCTGGCTTTTCCTGATAAAAAGGTGCTGTAGTATCAAGAATGGCAACTAAAGCAACCTTATGTCCTTTGCGAAGTAACTGCTGCGCCATTTCAAAAGCTAATTTACCGCCAAAAGAATGCCCTGCTAAAAAATACGGCCCCTGCGGTTGAATAACTAAGAGTTCTTGAATGTACTGGGTTGCCATATCCTCAACTGGAGTAATTGATTCCGATTCTCCAGAAAGACCATTTGCTTGGAAACTGTAAAATGGTTGGTCTGAACCTAGACAACGGGCTAAGTCATATAAGTAGAAAGGAGTACCAGCAGCTCCTGGAAGGCAAAATAGAGGTGGCTTAGAACCGTTCGGCTGAATTGCTACTAAGGGAGACCAAATTGAGGAATCCGAATCCGCTTGCACAATAGTTGCCAACTGTTCAATAGTTGGATTTTGGTAAAGGCTTGCTATAGGAATATCTTTACCAAACTGCTGTTTAATTTGAGCCATTAAGTAAGGAGTTAAAAGGGAATGACCACCGAGATCAAAGAAGTTATCTTGTACTCCCACCTTGTCAACTTTCAAAATCTTTGACCAGATTTGCGTTAGTTGCAGTTCTAATTGGTTACGTGGTGCAACAAATTTGTCTGAGTCACTGCTGTGTAAATCAGGTGCTTTTAATGCACGGCGGTCTACTTTGCCGCTAGGAGTTAGTGGCAAGGACTCCAACATCACAAAAGCATTTGGCACCATGTAGTCTGGGAGTTTTGCTTTGAGGAATTGGCGCAGTTCGCTGATTGTGGGTGTACAGTCCTGATCTGCTACCACGTAGGCAACTAAACGTTTATCACCGGGAGTGTCCTCGCGGGCGATGACACAACATCCCTCCACATCCCCATGCTGACTTAGTACTGCTTCGACTTCTCCCAATTCGATCCGGAAGCCTCGCATTTTAACCTGATTGTCAATCCGTCCTAAGTATTCAATATTGCCATCGCCCAAGTAACGGGCTAAGTCCCCAGTTTTATAGACTCGTTCTTGTTCTCCCAATAATTCAAGTTCGATGAATTTTTCGGCTGTGAGTTGAGGACGGTTGAGATAGCCACGCGCTAACCCATCACCGCCAATGTGTAATTCTCCAGGGATACCAATCGGAACAGGTTGCCGCTGAGAATTAAGAATATAGACTTTGCAGTTTTTCAAGGGACGACCGATGGGAATTTTGCTCAAAGAAATCCTTTGAGGTACTTCAAAGGTCATCGTTGTTATTGTTGCTTCTGTTGGTCCATAGGCATTTAAAAGACGTACCGTTTTCAGGGGACTGTTTTGCCAGAGTTTTAAACTTTCTGGGGGCATTGCCTCGCCTCCACAGATGACTAACCTTAATTCATTGAGGGAAGTTGCTGAAGAATTTTCCTCTAGGAATTGAAGCCATTGTGTCCAGTAAACTGGAGGTAAGTTAACTACCGTCAAGCCTAATTGGAGTAATTTTTGGTGAAATTCTGAGCCAGTTAAAAATTGTGTTTTAAATAAAATTAGCCTTGCCCCGACTATTATAGTTGGTAAAATTTGCTCTAAAGAAACATCAAATCCGACAGAGGCAAACTGTAAAATATGATCGCCTGGAGTGAGTTGATAGTGGGCGATAATATTTTGACAATGAGGCGCGATCGCTTGATGTTCAATCAATACTCCTTTAGGCTGACCTGTAGAACCAGAGGTATAAATCACATAAGCCAAATTAGTTGCTTGCACAGCAGTGACTGTATTGTCTTGGCTTGACTGAGAAATAAGCTGCCAGTCACTATCCAAACAGACAAGCTGCGCCCCAGGCTTAGGTAGTCTTTCAACAAGATGCTGTTGAGTCAGCAGCACTTGAACATGAGCATCTTCAAGCATGAAACTCAGGCGTTCAGTAGGATACTCTGGGTCAAGTGGCACATAAGCCCCACCGGCTTTAAGAATCCCTAACAGTCCCACCACCATTTCCAGCGATCGCTCGACACAAATACCCACCAACACATCGGCTCCTACACCCAAAGAGCGCAAGTAGTGCGCCAACTGATTTGCTTTGGCATTCAACTGGTAGTAAGTCAGTTGTTGATTTTCAAAGACAACTGCGATCGCATCTGGGGTACGCTCTACTTGCTCTTCAAACAGCTGATGGATACATTTATTTTGAAGATAATCAACTTGAGTGTCGTTCCACTCCACTAATAATTGCTGTTCCTCAGTTGCTGTCAGCAGAGGCAATTGCAAAATTCGCTGCTGTGGATTAGCAATAATTCCCCCAAGCAATGTTTGGAAATGTCCCAACATACGAGCGATCGCACCATCATCAAATCGGCTGCTATCATAGTTAATCTTCACCAACAATTGCTTACCAGGAGCAGCAATTACAGTTAGCGGATAATTAGTTTGTTCAATGCTGTGAATACTTTCTATAGAGAAACTGTAATTAGGCGATTTTACTGCCTCATCCACAGGATAATTCTCAAAGACAACAATACTCTCAAATAAAGGCGTTCCTCTCTTGACTTCACTCCAGCCTTGAATATCTACCAATGAGTTATATGAGTATTGCTCAGACTCCACTTGTTGTGTTTGTAAATCCTTCAACACAGCCAAGACTTGGGTATCATCTGTAACTTGCACTCGTACTGGCAAGGTATTGATAAATATCCCCACCATCGACTCAATGCCGACAAGAGAGGCAGGGCGACCAGAAACAGTAGCACCAAAAACTACATCTTTTTCTTGGTTGTAACGACTCAGTAGTAATGCCCAAGTCGCTTGCACCAAATTATTTATTGTTAGTTGATGCTGCCGTACAAAAGCCTGGAGGGTAGCTGTGGCTTGCTCTGTCAGTTGGATTTGTTGTTTGCTGTAACTAGAATTTAGCTGTTGTCGTTTTGACGATGGTTTATCAACTATCAAAGAAGTGGGTGAGGTAAAACCTTGGAGTTTTTCTCTCCAGAATTGTTCAGCTTGGGTTAAGTCTTGTTTCTGTAGCCAAGCAATATAGTTGCGATAGCTTTGGGCTGGTTGAACGGCTACAGTTTCACCTTGAGAAATTTCTTGATAAAAATATAATAAGTCTTTGAAAATCAAAGGCGTTGACCAGCCATCAAGCAATAAGTGATGAGAACTCCAAACGAATTGATAAATATTTGCACTTAATTGAATGAGGGCCAGGTGCATTAGTGGTGCAAGAGAGAGTTGGAAACCCTGTTGTCGCTGTGAATGCAAGAAAAGCTCTAATTGCTCTTGCTGATCTTGTGCAGATAGCCGTTGCCAATCATGTCTGTTGAGGTTAATATCAACCTGCCGATACACGATTTGAAGTGGCTGGGTTAATTGCTCCCAAACAAAAGCAGTCCGCAAGATTGAATGCCGTGCTACCACTTGCTGCCAAGCTTGCTCAAAAGCTACTACGTTCAACTCACCTTTTAAAGTAAAACTTAACTGCTCAAAATATACTCCTGAGTCTGGAGCATACAAACTTTCAAACAGCATTCCCTGCTGCATGGGAGAAAGTGGATAAATATCTTCAATATTCTTGGAGTTAGTTTTGCCTAAACTTGCCAACAGTTGGTCTAGTTCTAGCTGGTTTAGCTTCACCAAAGAGAAATCTGAAGGTGTATAACCTCTACTCTCAGGTGATGAACAATGAGCAATCAACCCTTGCAATATTTTAACAAAATCTTGCGCCAGAGTTGCGATCGTGGTGTGCTGGTGGATATTTGTGCTGTAAATCCACTCTATTTGCAACCGTTCTCCAGCAATAATGCTGTTAATGTCTAATAAATAAGCACGGTTGTTTTGCAAACTTTGGCTATGTCCCGCAGATTCACTAGCCAGTTGCATCCAAGAAGATGTATTGAGAAGTTGATCGAATTGACCCAAATAATTAAAACTGATTTCTGCTTGCCCAAATGCTTGGAGTTGAGCAGCAATCTCTGCATCCTGACTCAGATAGCGCAATAAACCGTAGCCAATTCCCTTGTTGGGAATAGAGCGCAGTTGTTCTTTGACAGATTTCAAGGCATCTGCTGGATTTTCTGTTGCTCCCAGTTCCACAAATACAGGGAAAATGGTCGTAAACCAACCGATAGTGCGTGATAAATCCACACCATCAACAATATCTTCCCGCCCATGACCTTCTAAGTTGAACAGCACAGAGCTTGAGTTAGTCCATCTTGCCAAAACCAGCACCAAGGCAGTCAGTAGCACATCATTAATCTGAGTGTTGTAAGCCTTTGGCACATCTTGCAGTAAGGCACGAGTTTCGATCTCATTTAATGACACTGATACTGTACTGGCAGACGCAACGGTGTTTGCCCCTTGTATATAGTCAACTGGGATGGGAGGAACTACGGCGCGAGATTGATTCAGCCAATAAGCCACTTCAGATTTGAGGGCTTGTGATTGTGCATAAGCTGTTAATTTTTCAGACCAATCCTTGAAAGAAGTTGTTTTGGCAGTCAAAGCAATCGCTTTACCTTGAGCAAGTTGCTGGTAAGCTGTTTGTAAATCCTCTAATAAAATTCGCCAAGAAACACCATCAACTACTAAGTGATGGATGACTATTAGTAATCGCGCCCTTTTGTCAATACCCAGATGAAAAAAGGCGACTTGCACTAGATTTTCTGACACATTCAAACTCGCTTGAAAGGAAGCCGCTTTAGTTTCAATGGCAGTTTGTTGCTCACTTTCTGGGAGTTCCGATAAGTCTATTTGAGAGAAAGCAACGCTATCAGTTACAGCAGAGTGAATTTGCTGCCAAGTGGACTCATATTGTGTAAAACGTAGGCGCAGAGCATCGTGATGTGCTAACAATTGCTGCAATACTTGCTTTAATAACTCTGGTTCGAGGTCAGATGGGACTGAGAGCAGAAATGATTGATTAAAGTGGTGGGGCTGTTGTAAATTTTGCTCAAAGAAATAGTGTTGAATTGGTGTTAGAGGTAATATCCCTGTAACTAATCCTTGTTCTACTGCGATCGCATTTGCCATGTTAGCAACTGTCGCTAATTCTGCAATTGTTTGATGTGCAAATAATTGCTTGAGAGCCAGATGCAATCCTATTTGCTTGGCTCTGCTAATAATTTGAATACTGAGAATAGAATCTCCGCCAAGTTCAAAGAAGTTATCATGTATGCCCACTTGGTCTAGTCTCAAAACTTCTGCCCAAATCTGCGCTAGCATTTCTTCAATGGGGGTGCGTGGGGCAACAAAACTGACTTCTAGTTCTCCACGAAAGTCTGGTGCAGGCAATGCGCGGCGGTCTACCTTGCCATTGGGCAAAAGAGGTAGAGACTCTAGGATCACAAAAGCATGAGGCATCATGTAAGTAGGCAGTTGGCCAGAGAGAAAAGAGCGTAACTGGCTAACTGTAGGAGTTTGTTCTAGATGTGGCACTACGTAGGCGACTAAGCGTTTATCCCCAGTCGTGTCTTCACGAGCAATGACACAACACGTCTGCACATCCTCATATTGGCTCAACCCTGCTTCAATTTCTCCCAACTCGATACGGAAACCGCGTATTTTTACTTGGTTGTCAATACGTCCCAGGTATTCAATTGTGCCATCTGGTAAATAACGTGCTAAATCACCAGTTTTATAAAGGCGGGAATCTAGTTCATCGCTAAAAGGGTTAAGGATGAATTTTTCTTTTGTCAACTCTGGACGGTTGAGGTAGCCTCTTGCTAATCCAGCACCACCAATGTGCAATTCTCCTGGTACACCAATGGGAACAGGCTGTAAATAGCTGTCTATAATATATACAGTCCTGTTAGGCAGAGGACGGCCAATAGGCATTTTTTTCAGATTGATCTTTTCACTCAACTGGGGAAGAATTTCAAACAGGCTTGCGGTGATGGTGGTCTCTGTGGGGCCATAAGCGTTGACCAGACGAACACGAGACATTGCGCTTTGTTGCCAAATCGCAACATACTCGGGCAACATTACATCTCCACCAACAATCACAAGTCTCAGTTCGCTGTTGGTATCTAACACTTGTGTTTTGGCCCACTCTTGAGCCAATTGTTGCCAGTAGGCTGTTGGGAGATTAACGACAGTCAGTCCAAAATCCGAAATTATTTTTTGGAAGTTTGTCGGAGTCCATACATCTGAGCCTCGGAGTACCAAGGTAGCGCCAGCTATTAGTGTAGGAAATATCTGTTCTAATGAGGCATCGAAGTTGATTGAGGCAAACTGGAGTACACGATCGCTCCTTCCAAGTGCGTAAGCTTGTTGAATAATACAACAGTGGTTGGTGATCGCGCCATGTGGGATCATCACCCCTTTGGGTCTGCCTGTAGAACCAGAGGTATAAATCACATAAGCCAAATTCATTGCTTGCACATCTGCGATGGGCGTAGCCCCGTCAAAGGCGATACCTACGGTAAGCTGCGCTAACGCATTATCCTGACTTGACTTAGAAATAAACTGCCAGTCAGTATCTAAACATACAACCTGCGCTTGATGCTGAGGTAACTTTTTAAGGAGTTGTTGTTGAGTCAGTAGCACTGGAACTTGAGCATCTTCTAACATAAAGCTCAAGCGTTCTTGAGGATAATCTGGGTCAAGTGGCAGGTATGCCCCACCCGCCTTAAGAATACCTAGTAGTCCCACGACCATTAAGAGCGATCGCTCTACACAAATACCCACCAATGTATCTGGTTTTACATTCAAAGATTGCAAGTAATGCGCCAACTGGTTAGCGCGACAGTTCAATTGCTGGTAAGTCAGTTGTTGATTTTCAAAGATAATTGCTACAGCATCCGGGGTACGCTTAACCTGCTCCTCAAACAACTCATGGATACACTTATCAAAAGGATAATCTACTTGAGTCGAGTTCCATTCAACTAATAACTGATGCTGTTCAACTGGTGTCAGCATTGGTAGTTGGGAAATTCGCTCTTTGGGATTAGTGACAATTCCTTCTAACAAGGTTAGAAAATGCTCAGTCATCCGCTCAATTGTGCTGGCATCAAACAAGTCAGTGCTGTATTCCCACACACCCACTAATCCAGCACCTGAGTTGTACATTGATAAACTCAAATCAAACTTAGTAGTTGTGCTTTGAGATGGTATAGAACTGATAGTTAAGCCTGCAAGCTCTAGTTTTGACATTGGCGCATTTTGGAGCGCAAACATCACTTGGAAGAGTGGTGTATAGCTAAGATTCCGTTCTGGCTGCAATGCGTCCACTAACATTTCAAAGGGCAAATCTTGATGAGCATATGCTCCTAAAGCTATTGCGCGAACGCGAGAGAGTAATTCGTTAAAACTGGGATCACCTGCCCAGTTGGTACGCATGACTAAGGTATTGACAAAAAAGCCAATTAATCCTTCTATTTCAGAGCGATCGCGGTTGGCGATCGGTGTCCCTACCAAAATGTCTGATTGCCCTGTGTAACGGTAAAGTAGGATATCAAAGGCTGTTAATAGAGTCATAAAGAGAGTACAACCTCCCTCCTGGCTCAGTTTTGTCAGTCTATTGGTCAACTCAACTGAGAGTGTAAATTCTTGAGTTGCACCAGCGAAAGTCTGCACGGCAGGTCTGGGACGGTCTGTGGGTAGTGACAATAAAGCTGGTGCATCTTTTAATTGTTGTTGCCAATAATTTAGTTGAGTTTGTAGTACATCCCCTTGCAACCACTCTCTTTGCCAAATGGCAAAATCTGCGTATTGAATGGGTAGTGGTGCTAAAGGTGACGGCTCACCTTCAGAATAAGCCTTGTAAAGTGCTGCTAGTTCTTGGACAAACACACCCATTGACCAGCCGTCAGAGACAACATGGTGCATACACACTAACAAGACATATTCTGTCTTATTCAACAATACTAATGTTGCTCTAATTAGTTCTTGGTTTGCCAAGTCAAAAGGTTGAATAGCTTCTTGTTGTACTAATTCCTGTGTAGCAATTTCTTGTTCAGTTGGGGATAAATGCTTCAAGTTAACAACTGATACAATCCCCTGTTCCTTGCTCCCTGTTCTCTGTTCCCTAATGATTTGTATTGGTTGTCCATTAACAGTGATAAAGTTTGTGCGTAAAGCTTCATGGCGATCGATAATTTCTTGCAAGCTTTGTTCTAAGGCAGCCTGATTGAGATTGCCCACTAGACGCAAAGCTAAGGGGATGTTGTATGAAGCACTGTTCGGCTCTAACTGGTCTAAAAACCACAATCGCTGTTGAGCATAAGATAGGGGTAATAATTCTTCAGTAATCATCTCTTGCTCCTTGGTAGAATGCGTGGAACAGTTAGGTCTAAGTTTTGTTGCTGTAACTTCCCGATAGATTGCGCTAGTTCAGCTATTGTCGCGCCATTGAACAATTCGCTTAAAGAGAGTTGCACTTTGAAGCGATCGCGGATACGTGACACCAGTTGGGTGGCGAGTAGCGAGTGTCCGCCTAGTTCAAAGAAGTTATCATGAATTCCTACTTGCTCTAATCCCAGCACCTGTAACCACATTTGTGCCAGTGTTTCTTCAATTTGGTTGCGTGGGGCAACATATTTATCTGCAAGGTCGATGTATAAATCTGGTACAGGTAAAGCACGGCGGTCTACTTTGCCATTAGGAGTTAGCGGCAATGACTCCAATATCACAAAAGCATTTGGCACCATGTAGTCTGGGAGTTTTGCTTTCAGGTATTGCCGCAGTTTGCTGATTCTGAGTGTACAGTCTTGATATGGCACTAAATAAGCAACTAAGCGTTTACTTCGACTCCGCTCAGTACAAGTATCACCAGGGGTCTCTTCGCGGGGGATGACGCAAGATGCCTGCACATCACCATGTTGGCTCAGGATTGCTTCAATTTCGCCTAGCTCAATCCGAAAACCGCGTATTTTAACTTGATTGTCAATACGTCCCAAGTATTCAATATTGCCATCTGGTAAATAACGTGCTTTATCCCCAGTTTTATAGAGGCGCGAATGATCGTCAGAACTAAAGGGGTTGAGGATAAATTTCTGTTGTGTTAACTCTGGTCGGTTAAGGTACTCCCTTGCTAGACCATCTCCCCCAATATATACTTCTCCGGGTAGACCAACGCCCACTGGCTGTAGTTGAGAATCTAACACATAGATTTGCGTGTTAGAAATTGGCTGCCCGATGGGAATAGTCGTAGCGTCTTCGGGGACATCCTGCACCAAGTACCAGGAAGTAAATGTTGTATTCTCTGTCGGCCCATAAACGTGCAGTAATTGCTGTGGCGCACCATTTTTCAGTACTTCTTTGACCCATTTAGGATCGACTGCTTCTCCTCCAAATAGAAGATGCCGTACTGTATTGAAAGCAGAGGGGGCTTCTTGAGCAATTTGATTGAACAAAGCAGTTGTCAAGAATAACACACTGATACTTTGCGCTCGAATAAAGGCTGCAAAGTCTTGTGGCGAAAGTGCCAAATCTTTACTTACCCCTACCAACTGCGCTCCGTTCAGTAGCGCACCCCAAATTTCAAATGTTGCAGCGTCAAAGGCGTAATTTGAGGCTTGTGCAATCACATCTTGAGCAGAAATGCTCACATAGTTGGTTTGTTTGACTAATCGAACTACACCTCGATGGACAATGCTAACGCCTTTGGGTTGACCTGTAGAACCGCTTGTGTACATTACATAAGCTAAGTTATCAGATGTAACACTAGTAGTTGGGTTATGTTGTGCTTGTTGGCTGATGATATCCCAGTTTGAGTCTAAGCAAATTACACCAGATCGAGGTTCGGCACAGCCGCGCCGGAGGCTAGAGCCTAGTTTATTAACTAGTTTTTCTTGAGTCAATACGACTGATAGCTGAGTGTCTTCGAGCATGAAGCTTAAGCGCTCTTGAGGATATTCTGGGTCGAGAGGCACATAAGCTCCACCCGCCTTGAGAATTCCCAACATTCCCACTATCATTTCTAATGATCGCTCCACACACAACCCAACCAGTACTTCTGGTTTTATCCCAAGGGTTTGTAGATAATGGGCAAGTTGATTTGCTCTGGCGTTTAACTCGGTATATGTAAGGTGTTGATCCCCAAATATCACCGCCGTTGCATTGGGTGTTTGTTCTACTTGCGCTTCAAACAACTGGTGAATGCATTTATCTTTGGGATATTCTACTGCTGTCTGGTTCCACTCCACTAGAAGTTGATGACGCTCTTCTAAAGAAACAAGAGAGTGCAACTCATAACGTCCTTGTGGCTGGTTCGCCATTGCAGCAAGAACTCTAAGGTAATAATCACTAATCCTGTTAATTTGTTCGGAGCATAACTCATAGGGATCGTACTTCAAATTCAGTGCTACCTCAGAGGAGTTGGGACTGACGCTGAATTGAGCAAGAAAAGTAAAGTTTGTTTGTTCAAAAAACTTTCCACCAAGCAGCTGCAAATTATCAAGTCCCAGCACCTGTTCGTAGACATGGAAATGGGTGAAATTAAACGCCGTCTCAAACAGAGGAGATTCACTACCCAAACTCCTCTGTATTTCTGCCAAAGGATAGCGGCGGTGTGGCAACATTTCTCTTTCTGCTGCAAACACTTGTTGCACTAGGTCTGTCCAAGTACCTCCAGCAAATTGCAAGCGGAATGGCAATGTATTGAGGAATAGTCCCAGGACTCGTTCACCATCACTTTGCTCAGGTCGTCCGTTAGCTGCTATACCCGTTACTACATCTGACTCACCAGTGAGGAAATTTAATACTCGCAGATGAGCAGCCAACAGCACACTCTTGAGTGTAACTTCTGCGGACTGAGCCAGTTGTTTTAAGCCTGCAAAAATTTCGGAGGATAAAGTTACCTCTTGCACACCAACTTCTCGAACATTGGTATTTGTTTGCACAAAAGACCAGCGAGGTAATTTGGTGAAAGTGCTGTCGTTTAACCTTTCACTCCAGTATCGCCCAGTTGACGATGATGCGATCGCTTGTTGCTCTAAAGCCACAAAATCCCGGAATGCAATACTGAATTGTGGCGATACATAATCGACTGGTTCGCCTAAAAGCGACAAGTAACGCTTAAGCAACTCGCTCATCATCGAGGCAACACTCCATCCATCGAGAATGGCGTGGTGGAAGCTCAAAGCCAGATTGAATGTCTCCTGTGTGCGACGATGAACAAAGAAACGCACTAAGGGAGGATGAGTCCAATTAAAATGCCGTTTCTTTTCGGCTGCAAACCAAGCAGCTAAGGCTTCTTCTTGCTCTGAATGATTCAAATCACACCAATCCTCCACCTGCAAGGGAACCTCAACTTGCTGATGAACCAGTTGCAACGGAATACTGAAGTTACTAAGCTCAAATGAAGTCCGCAGTACAGCGTGATGATTGACTAAATCTTGAATAGCGACCTGTAAAAGTTGAACATCAAAAGGGGTTTTGAGGTGGAAACTGAAAATATCGTGATAGACTGCACTATCTTGGCTGTACTCACTGTGATAAATCATTCCCATTTGCAGCATAGCAAGGGGATAGGCATCCTCTAGACCATCAGGTAACTGCTGTTTGTCTGCTTGAGAAATGAGACTGAATGGTTGAGTTAATTCTAATTTTGTGATGTCATTCTCTTGTGTTTTCAGTTCTTGGACTAGCTCGTGAATCGTTTGATATTGGAATAACTGTTGCACAGATAAACTCAACCCTTGTTCTTTAGCTTGAGACAGCACTTGAATGCTACGGATAGAATCCCCACCTAAAGCAAAGAAGTTATCATTAATACCTACTTGTTCAACATCAAGAACCTTAGTCCAGATGGCGGCTAATATTTTCTCTTCTGGAGTGCTAGGTGCGACAAAAACATTTTCTAATTCTGGTCTTGCGGTGTCAGGTACAGGCAAAGCACGACGGTCTACCTTACCATTTGCTGTCAGTGGTAGAACTTCTAACTGCACAAAAGCACTTGGCACCATGTACTCTGGCAGCTTTTGTTTGAGGAAGCGACGTAGTTCTGCGGCTGTGGGAGATTGTTCTGTCTTCGGCACTACGTAAGCCACTAGACGTTTGTTGCCCGGTTCATCCTCTCGAACCAGCACCGCGCTTTCCCAGATGGCTGGGTGTTGCGCTAGTAGTGCCTCAATTTCTCCCAACTCAATGCGGAAGCCGCGAATCTTTACTTGTTGATCGATGCGCCCTAAATACTCCAACTCGCCATTAGGCAAATAACGTGCTAAGTCGCCGGATTTATATAGTCGTGCTTTTGGGTTATTGCTAAAGGGATTAGAAATAAACCTCTGTGCTGTCAGTTCAGGGCGATTAAGATAGCCACGCGCTACTCCAGCACCACCAACGTACATCTCGCCCGCGACACCAATCGGCATCGGCTGTAAATATTCATCTAGCACATATACCTGTAAGTCGGGAATCGGACGACCAATTACACTTGCTGTGCCATTTAAATCGGTTTTACTCAATGGACGATAAGTTACATGTACAGTAGTTTCTGTAATCCCGTACATATTCACTAACTGGGGTGACTTGTCGCCATGACGCTCAAACCAAGGCTGTAAACTCAAGAGTTCTAAGGCTTCTCCACCGAAAATTACCAAGCGTAAGTTCAAATTGCCAGTAATTGCTATTGACTGTTCTGCTTGAATCAACTGGCGGAAAGCTGAGGGTGTTTGATTGAGAATGGTGACTTTCTCTTGAGCTAATAACTCGAAGAAGGATTCGGGCGATCGCGTCACTAAATAAGGCACTACTACCAGTCGTCCACCATAAAGTAAAGCACCCCAAATTTCCCACACAGAAAAGTCGAATGCATAAGAGTGGAACATTGTCCAGACATCATCTTGGTTGAAGTTATACCAAGAATCTGTCGCTTCAAATAAACGAACTACATTTGAGTGGCTAACTAAGGTGCCTTTCGGTTGACCTGTAGATCCTGATGTGTAAATGACATAAGCTAAGTTATCAGTTGTCAAACCACTAACGAGATTGTCTTTATTTTCGGTAGATATGTCTTCCCAGTCTTTATCTAAGCACAGTACATGTGCCCCATGTTCCGGTAGGCTAGTCAGCAATTTCTCTTGAGTCAACAGGACTGATACCTGTGAATCATTTAGCATATATGCCAAACGCTCTTGAGGATAGTCTGGGTCAAGTGGCACATAAGCACCGCCCGCCTTGAGAATACCTAATATTCCCACGATTGTTTCTAGCGATCGCTCCACATACAACCCAACCAGTACATCGGCTCCCACACCCAAAGACTTCAGGTAATGCGCCAACTGGTTAGCACGACTATTCAACTCACAATAAGTCAGTTGTTGATTTCCAAACACTACAGCTACAGCATCAGGGATACGCTCTACCTGTTCCTCAAACAACTGATGGATACACTTATGCTGGAGATAATCCGCCTGAGTATCATTCCACTCAACTAATAACTGTTGTTGCTCAACTTCTGTCAGCAGAGGTAACTGTGAAATCTTCTGCTGTGGGTTAGCAACAATACCTTCAAGCAAGGTCACAAAATGCCCAGTCATCCGCTCGATTGTGCTGGCATCAAACAAATTAGTGCTATATTCCCATACACCCACTAGTCCAGTACCTGTACTGAGCGTAGTCGAAGTAGCAGTGTTCTCCATTAACAAAGACAAATCAAACTTGGAAGTTGTGCCTGCTGCCGGTAAAGAGCTGATAGTTAAGCCGGTAAGCTCTACTTCAGATATGGGCGCATTCTGGAGTGCAAACATCATCTGGAACAGTGGTGTATGACTGAGATCACGTTGGGGCTGCAATGCTTCCACTAGCATTTCAAATGGCAAATTCTGATGAGAGTATGCATCCATTGCCATTTCTCGAACGCGATTGAGCAATTCGCTAAAACTGGGGTTGCCTGATAAGTTGGTACGCATCACTAAGGTATTGACAAAAAAGCCAATTAACCCTTCGATTTCACTGCGATCGCGATTGGCGATCGGTGAACCAACCAAAATGTCATCAGATCCTGTATAGCGGTAAAGTAAGGTATCAAACGCTGCTAACAACGTCATGAACAAGGTAACCCCTTGCTTTTGACTTAGCTGTATTAACCCACTAGTTAGTTCTCTGGAAAGTGCAAACTTTTGATATGCCCCAGCAAAACTCTGCACAGCTGGTCTGGGTCGGTCAGTTGGTAACGACAATAAAGCTGGTGCATCTTTTAATTGTTGCTGCCAATAAACCAATTGCCTTTCTAGTACATCTCCTTGCAACCACTGTCTTTGCCAGATGGCGAAATCTGCGTACTGAATCGGCAGTGGCGCTAAGGGTGTACCTCTTTCGGAAAGCAAGCTACGGCTAGCAGACGCACCAGAGGGCTGATCTTGAGAGTAAGCATTGTACAGTGCTGCTAGTTCCTGAACAAACACACCCATTGACCAGGCATCAGAGACAACATGGTGCATACATATACTCAAGACGTGTTCTGTCTCAGACAGCACAATTAATGTTGCCCTGACTAATGCTTCACTTGCCAGGTCAAAAGGTTGAATAGCTTGGGTGATTGCTAATTGCTGACTAGCAATTTCTTGCTCAGTTGTCGATAACCCTTCACAGTCAATTACTGACATCCTCCAAGCAGTTTCTGTGTGAATAATTTGAGTTGGTTGTCCATCAACTATGACGAAGTTAGTGTGTAAAGCTTCGTGGCGAGCAATGATTTCATGCAAGCTTTGTTCTAAGACTGTTTGATTGAGAGTTCCGACTAGACGCAAAGCTAAAGATATGTTGTATATGGCACTGTTTGGCTCTAACTGGTCTAAAAACCACAGACGCTGTTGAGCATAAGATAGCGGTAGCTCTGCATTCTTTGCTCTTGGTAAAATGGGCGTGGAAGTTAGTTCAAAGTTTTGTTGCTGCAACTGCCCAATAAAATGCGCCAATTCAGCTACTGTCGCAGCGACAAACAACTCACGCAATGGTAGTTCCACTTTGAAAATGTTGCGGATGCGTGAAACCAGTTGCGTTGCTAGCAGCGAGTGTCCTCCAACTTCAAAGAAGTTATCATGAATACCGACTTGCTTTACTTTCAGCACTTGCGCCCAAATTTGTGCCAGCATTTCTTCAATTGGGGTGCGCGGGGCTATATATTTGTCTTTGAGTTCGCTGTGTAAATCTGGTGCGGGTAGAACGCGGCGGTCTACCTTGCCGCTAGGAGTTAATGGCAACGACTCCAATATCACAAAACCATTTGGCACCATGTACTCTGGCAGCTTTGCTTTGAGAAATTGCCGCAGTTCACTGATTGAGAGTAGACAGTGCTGATGCGGCACTACGTAGGCGACTAAGCGCTTACTTCGACTCCGCTCAGTACAAGTATCACCTGGGGTATCTTCGCGGGGAATGACGCAAGCTGCTTGTACATCACTATATTGGCTTAATGCTGCTTCAATTTCGCCTAACTCGATGCGAAAACCACGTATTTTTACTTGGTTATCGATACGACTCAAGTATTCAATATTGCCATCTGTAAAATAGCGTACTAAATCCCCAGTTTTATATAATCTACTCTCTCCTGTTTCATCAAACGGGTTTAAGATGAATTTATCTTGTGTCAACTCTGGACGATTGAGGTAGCCCCTAGCTAGGGAGACACCACCGATGTACAACTCTCCTGGGACACCAATAGGTACAGGCTGTAAATATTTATCTAAAATATAAATTTGTGTATTTGCAATTGGCTTTCCAATGGGAGGAAGTAACGGCCAATTTTCCACTGGATCAGGCAGTCTAAAAGTAGTAACCACATGACTTTCCGATGGCCCATAATGATTGTGCAATGTGCAATCACTAAGTTTGCCCAACCATTGAGAAATCGCCGGAGTAATCTGCAACTGTTCCCCAGCAGTAATAATTTCCCTCAGATGACTATTAACTAACTCACTATCAATAGCGACTTCAGCTAGTTGCTGTAAGACAACAAAGGGAACAAACAGTCTCTCAACAGCTTTTTCTTTGAGGAAACCTAACAAAGCTACTGGATCTCGGCGTAGTTCCTCCCCAATTAAGAACAATGTGCCTCCCGAAAACCAGGTAGTAAATATTTCTTGGAAGGAGACATCAAAGCTAATAGGGGCAAATTGCAAGGTTCTTGCTTCAGTAGAAATTGTATTATTTTGAAGTTGCCACAGAATAAGATTGCAAAGAGCAAGCTGATTAAGAGCTACACCTTTAGGTTTACCTGTAGAACCAGAGGTGTAAATTATATAAGCTAAGTTATTTGCTTGTACATCAGTAATGGTATTATTCTGGCTTGAAAGAGAAATTGCCTGCCAGTCAGTATCTAAGCAAGCAAGATGTGCTTGATGCTCAGGCAGTCTCTCAAGCAGTGGCTGCTGGGTTAGTAGCACTGAAACTTGAGCATCTTCAAGCATGAAACTCAGGCGCTCAGTTGGATACTCTGGGTCAAGTGGCAGGTATGCCCCACCCGCCTTAAGAATACCTAGTAGTGCCACGACCATTTCTAAAGAACGCTCCACACATAAACCGACCAGCACATCGGCTTTCACACCCAAAGACTGCAAGTAATGTGCCAACTGGTTAGCGCGACAGTTCAATTGCTGGTAAGTCAGTTGTTGATTTTCAAACACCACTGCTATAGCATCTGGTGTACGCTCCACCTGCTCCTCAAACAACTGATGGATACACTTATCAAGGGGATACTCAGCTTGAGTATCGTTCCATTCGACAAGTAACTGTCGTTGTTCCGGTTTTGTCAGCAGGGGCAATTGCGAAATTTGCTCTTTGGGATTAGCAACAATGCCTGATAGCAAAGTTACAAAATGACCCGCCATCCGCTCGATGGTACTTGCATCAAACAAGTCAGTGTTGTATTCCCACGTACTCACTAGTCCAGTGGTAGTGTTTTCCATGAATAAAGTCAAATCAAACTTGGCAGTTGTCCTTTCTGTCACTAATGGACTGACAGTTAACCCAGTCAAATCCACTTGAGATACGGAAGCATTCTGGAGGAGAAACATTACCTGAAACAACGGTGTATGACTGAGATCCCGTTCTGGCTGCAATGCTTTTACCAACTCCTCAAAGGGCAGGTCTGAATGAGCGTAAGCTTGCGACATCAGTTGACGCACTCGACTCAGCAACTGCTTAAAACTGGGATTACCTGACAAATCGGTACGTAGCACTAAGGTATTGACAAAAAAGCCAATCAAGTCTTCAGTTTCAAAGCGATCGCGGTTAGCAATAGGCGTACCCACTAAAATGTCATCAGAGCCTGTATAGCGATAAAGTAAGGTAACAAATGCTGTAAACAGCGTCGTGAACAGGGTGGCTTTCTCTTGCTTACTAAAATTGGCAAGTGCTTCACTCAGTTCAATTGAAAGTTTTATATGTTGACGCGCTCCTCGGAAAGTTTGAATCGCTGGTCTAGGTCGGTCTGTGGGTAATTCTAGTAAGCTAGGAGCGTTTTTGAGTAGTTGCTGCCAGTAGTTAAGCTGCCTTTGGAGTACTTCTGTTTGCAACCACTGCCGTTGCCAAATAGCAAAGTCGGCATACTGAATTTGTAGCTCAGGTAGTTCTGGGGACAAATTATTGCACAGACCTGAGTAAATGGTTGCTAACTCCCGCATCAATACACCCACTGACCAAGCATCGAAGACAATGTGGTGTAATGTTAGTAACAACACGTGTTCTAGCTCTGTGAGTTGAAGCACAGAAGCTCGGATTAAACCAGAGTTAGCGAGGTCAAAGGGTCGAATAGCTTCTGCTGTGGCTAATTGCTGGCAAGCGATTTCTCTTTCACTTTTAGGTAGCTCTGTTAGATCTACTACTGACAAATTTAAGGTTAAGCTTTCAGCAATTACCTGAATTGGCTGCTCGTTAAAGGTTCGGAAGTTGGTACGTAAGGATTCGTGGCGAGCAATAATTTTGTTGAGGCTTTGCTCTAGTGCCACGACGTTTAGATTACCACGAAGTCGTAGAGCTGCTTGTTCGTTGTAGAAGGGGTTATTTGGTTCCAACTGGTTCAATAACCAGATTTGTTCTTGGCCAAAAGACAGAGGTAAGTTCTGAGTGCGATCGCCTTTGATCAGGGGTAAATCAGTATCAGTGGCGATACCTCCGGTGAGCTTCCCTTCTCTACGAGAGGCTGCGCCAACGGGACGCTGCGTGTAGCTTGCTTCCCCGTTGGGGTACGCTAACTCATTTTTCTGGTGCAACCACAAAATAAGTTCTGCTTTATTCTTAACTAATAAGTCACGAGTTTCTGCTGTCAATACTCCCTTTGGAGCATTAGCACGTAACTGTTCATCTTCAACCCACAATTTCACACCTTGCTGGGAAAGTTCAGCTACAAATTGCTTAATATTCATATAATTATTACCTTCATACCGAATTTTTGATTTTGGATTTAAAGATTAAAAAAGGTCTTTCAATTTTAGATTTTGAATTTTCTATTTTAGATTGAAAATATTTCTTAATCTAAAATAGAAAATTCTTGGATACGGTTCATATCGCTATTTCTTCTCTATCAATTGCATCTAAGCTAATATCTGGTTCTGGATGTTGTTTCTCTAGCTTTAGTGCTATTTCAGCTATTGTGGGAGACTCAAACAAAATTGCTAGAGATAATTTGATATAAAAAATATTTCGTAATCGGGACAAAACCTGAACAGCTATTAGCGAATCTCCTCCCAATTCAAAAAAGTTGTCATTGATTCCCACTTGTTTAATTCCCAAGAATTCTTGCCATATATCGGCAATTTTTTGCTCAAGCTCATCGCGAGGAGCTATATATGAATTTGGCAAATCGGGTCTTGAGTGGAGTGCAGATAAGTTTTCTGGCTGAAAATTATCCGGCTTTCTTTGTAATGAAAGCTGTGATTTTTGGTCAGCCTCTTTTTGTCCAAACTTTGTGCTAAACGCGACTGGTACAGAAGCTTGAGCCATAATAACCTTATGCTCAAACGCTTCAGTTTCTGGAAAAGCAGCAACTTGGACAAAATCGCGATCGCGTAGTGCTTCAAACCACTGGTCTTTGGTGATAAAAGGCTGACCTGGGCTGCGTCTTTCATCGTCTAAAAGTTTTAACAGCAGACCCCAACTGATATCAAAGTCTATTTTCGGCTGAGTTATTTCCCACAATAAGAGGAAGCCCCCAGGAGCTAATAAAGAGCGCACATTTTGGAGGGTTTGATCTATGTTCCGAGTTGCGTGCAACACATTAGAAGCGATGACTACATCAAAGCTATGCTTCTCAAACCCTTGCTCAGTTGGCGAATTGTCTATGTCTAGTAAGCGATATTCAACAAATGGGTATTCGTTAAACTTCTGTTGCGCTTTAGTCAGGAAGCCGCTACCAATATCAGTAAAAGTATAGTTGGTTTGTTTTGAAGGCAACACAGGTAGTAATGCTTGCGTAGACATACCAGTACCCGCGCCGATTTCCAGAACTCTCAGGTGAACCGATGATGACAATGACTTGACCACTTGTTCCAGGCTTGAGCGCAAGATAGAGTTGTAGTAATTTAGTAATGCCAATTCTGAATTTGAACCGTTGTTTTCTTCTTGATAAATCAGTTCATTGAAAAACTCTAAGGGTTCTTGTTCACCAACAACAACGGCAGCTAAATTTTCACCACAACGCTGTACTAAATCTACTGTTAGAGATTTAGCAGCCATTCTCACTCTGCCTTCTTCTAAAAGTTCATGAATCAAATCTTGCGAACATGGCACTAGTCCAGTAAATAACCCCTCTTGTTGCTGTAGTTGTCCTTGCTCTACTAATATTTGCAACCATCTACACACTAATTGTTGATAACGAGGAGTTATATGGCATTGCGTTAACAAATTCTCCAAAGAATACTTTTCTTCGGAATTCTTAAAAGCCCCTAATTGCTTGAATGCAGAATTGATGTAGGCTGTACATAAACGATCCAACCAGTGTCTGTTTTCTCGATATGTTAACTCGTTGAGTTCTCCATCTCTAACACTTGCTTGATTCTGGCCTGCTTCTATGAGCGATGTCCACAATTGTGATGTTGTAGGTAAGGTTTGTAACTGCCCCCCAGCTGTTTTTTGTGGGGGGTCAATCCAATAACGTTGGCGCTCAAAGGGATAAGTCGGTAAGGGAAGACGATAATATTCCTCCTGACTATAGAATCCAAACCAATCTATATTGACTCCAGCCAGCCAGAGTTGACCTAATGTATTGAATAAAACACGAGTATCGGATTGCTTTTCTTGAGGATGGCGCACCGAAGTTAACACCGTTTGTGCGGCTGCTTTGTCTGGATGCTTTTTAGCTAATGTAGTCAGTGTGTGTCCTGGCCCCACTTCTAGTAAAACTTGCTCAGGTGTTGCCAATAATTTCTCTACACCTTGGGCAAAAAGCACTGTGGAACGCAGATGTTGAGCGTAATAGTCAGGATTTGTGGCTTGGGTGACTGTAATCCATGTACCAGTCAGGTTGGAGATATAAGGAAGTTTTGGGGGATTTAAAGTTACTTTTTTAACTTGCTCTCTAAATGCTTCTAAGATTGGTTCCATCATTTGCGAATGGAAAGCATGGGAAGTATGCAGACGGCGACATTCAATCCCTTGAGTAGCTAGCTGATTTTGTAGTGCCTCTATTGCTGCTATAGAACCGGAAACCACGCACTGTGAGGGTTGATTAATCGCTGCAACAGAAAGTTCTGATCCTAATAGGGATTTTACTTTGTCTACGGGCAGGGGGATAGAAAGCATTGCCCCACTAGGAAGTTGCTGCATCATCTGTCCGCGTGCTGCTACCAGAGATAAGGCATCTTCTAGGGAAAGAACTTCTGCTAGAGTTGCTGCTACATACTCGCCAATACTATGACCGATCGCAGCTTGTGGCTCCACTCCCCATGACTGCCATAATTTAGCTAGGGCGTATTCAATTACAAAAATAGCAGGTTGAGCGATCGCTGTTTGTTGAAGTTGCTGCGATGCCTCATCAATCTTTTCGTCACTGGGGTAAAGAATATGACGTAAATCTTGCCCTAGTAAGGGTTTAAGAATTTCTGAGCAATAATCAACTTGTTCTTTAAATACTGTCTCAGTTTCGTAAATTTCCCGTGCCATGTTGACATATTGAGAACCTTGACCAGGAAACATAAAGACAACAGACCGTTCTGTAATCTCTGTATAATTGGTAAAAACTTGTTGAACTGCTAAACTACTGAGATTTTTGACGGCATCTTCTAAATCTTGACAAATTAACATCCGTCGATGATTAAAACCCCGGCGACCACTATTGAGGGTATAAGCTACATCGCCTAAATTGAGTTCTGGATGCTCTTTTAAATGCGTGATTAAATTATTTGTCGCCTTCTCCAGTGCAGTTGCAGTCTTAGCAGAAAGTACCAAAAGTTGATAATTTCTCCCCTGCTCCCCTGCTCCCCTGCTCCCCTGCTCTAACAAAGGAGTTTCTTCCAAAATGACATGAGCATTCGTCCCCCCCATACCAAAAGAACTAACTCCAGCACGGCGAGGGGTGTCATTTGTTTTCCATTCAGTCAGGGTTGTATTGACGTAAAAAGGACTGTTAGCAAAATCTATTTTGGGATTAGGTGTCTGGTAGTGCAAACTAGGAGGCAGCATTTGATGTTGCAGTGCTAATGCAGTCTTAATCAAACCTGTGACACCTGCTGCTGTATCCAAATGTCCAAAGTTGGTTTTTACTGAACCAATAGCACAGAAGCCTTTTTTATCGGTAGTTTGACTAAAAGCTTGAGTTAAAGCTGCAATTTCAATCGGATCTCCTAAAGGTGTAGCGGTGCCATGAGCTTCAATATAGGAAATTGTTTCGGCATCTACACCAGCTATAGCTTGAGCCTCGCTAATGACTGCTGCTTGACCACTGACACTAGGAGCAGTGTAGCCGACTTTCATTGCACCATCATTATTGATCGCCGAGCCTTTAATAATTGCATGGATGTGGTCGCGATCGCTTATTGCATCCTTTAATCTTTTCAATACCACAATACCTGCACCGCTACCGGCAACAGTTCCTTGTGCTTGAGCATCAAAAACACGGCAGTGTCCATCAGGAGAAAGAATCATTTCCTCTTGATATAAGTAACCTCTTTTTTGGGGAATGCTGATAGAAACTCCACCAGCTAAAGCCATATCACATTCACCATTTAATAGACTTTGACAAGCTAAATGAATAGCAACTAAAGAAGTAGAACAGGCAGTTTGCACATTCACGGCTGGCCCTGTCAAGTTGAGTTTATAAGCAACTCGTGACGGCAAAAAATCTTTATCGTTGGAAATTCCCAATTGGAGAAGGCTAAATGTCTCTAATAATTGATGATGAGGATAGAGATTATTGAGTAAATAACTATTTATCCCCACACCACCATAAACCCCGATTAAACCGTTGTAAGTTTGTGGGTCATAACCAGCTTTTTCTATAGCTTCCCAAGCTAATTCTAAAAATAGGCGTTGTTGTGGATCTATTAACTCAGCTTCTTTCGCACTATAAGTAAAGAAATTTGCATCAAACAATTCAATCTCTGGTAAAGCAGCACTAGCTTTCACATAATTAGAATTACTCAGTAAATCTAGAGAAATACCAGATTTTATCAATTCTTCATCTGTCAAACAGGAGATAGACTCTACACCATCATGTATATTTTGCCAAAAAGATTCAATATCTTTTGCTCCTGGAAACCGCCCAGCAGTAGCAATTATTGCTATCTCAGAATTGTTTAAATCATTATTGTTATTAGCTGAATTTACTTTCATTTTTTACCTTTTTTTCTGAGAACGATGCTGTTGTCTAAGTTGTAATTGTTGGTTTCTTAAAGATTTACTATCACTATGAGCTTGAGTCCGAGAACTCTTTTCTGTAAACGTAGCTTCTTGATTGAATTTAGTATTCAAGTATTGGCTTAAAGTATGTATCGTTGGGTAATTAAACATATCAACTATTGACAGTTGTAAACCATATTTTTCTTGCAATTGCTGATTAATTTGTACTAGTAGTAATGAATGCCCTCCTAGTTCAAAGAAGTTGTTGTAAACTCCCACCTTTTCTACTTCTAGTGCTTTTTGCCAAATGCCAGCAATGATTTTTTCTACTTCTGTATTTGGCATTACATAATCTAATAGTTCCTGATGTAAATCTGGGTCAGGCAGAGCGCGACGGTCTACTTTGCCGTTAGGTGTCAGGGGTAAAGACTCCAGCATTACAAAAGCGGCTGGCACAATATATGCAGGCAGTTTATGGGAAAGGAACTGTCGTAGTTCGCTGGTTGTGGGTGTACTTCGACTCCGCTCAGTACAAGTCGCTTGTGGATGCGGTACTACGTAGGCGACTAAGCGTTTATTACCTGGAATTTCTTCACAGGCGATGACACAACATATCTGCACATCACCATGTTGGCTCAATACTGCTTCAATCTCGCCTAACTCAATGCGGAAACCACGTATTTTTACTTGGTTATCAATTCGTCCCAAGTATTCGATATTGCCGTTTGGTAAGTAACGCGCCAAATCTCCAGTTTTATATAATTTACTCCTCCCTATCTCCTCAAACGGATTGGAGATGAATTTCTCTTGTGTCAACTCTGGGCGGTTAAGGTAGCCTTTGGCTAACCCCACACCACCGATGTATAACTCTCCAGGCACACCAATCGGCACTGGTTGCAAATTTTTGTCTAAAATATAGACTTGTGTATTGGCGATCGCTCTACCAATAGAAATTTTCTCGTCGCCATCAGTGCATTTTGCGATCGTGGCACAGACAGTAGCTTCTGTTGGGCCGTAAGCGTTAAAAAAGTTTCTGCCAGCAGACCACTGCCTTATTAATTCAGCAGAACAAGCTTCTCCTGCCACAATCATTGTCTGCAATGCCGGGAGTTCCTCTGCTGGCATAACTGCTAAGGCTGATGGTGGAAGCGTGATATGGGTAATGCCATGATTGCGTAACTGCTCAATTAATGGTTTCCCTGGCAATAAAGAGTCTTTTGTTCCCAAGTAAAGTGTTGCCCCTGAGCCAAAAGCCATCACGACTTCCCAGATAGAAGCATCAAAACTCAGGGAAGCAAACTGGAGAATACGACTGAAGTTTTGCAAGCCAAAAGTCTTAATTTGAGCTTGAGCTAAGTTGCACAGTCCGGTATGCTCAACCATGACACCCTTGGGTCTACCTGTAGATCCTGACGTGTAAATTACATTAGCTATATGAAAAGCTCTGACTTCACTGACGGGATTATCTTGATTGTTTTGGATAATTTGTGACCAAGCTTCATCTAAACAGACAAAGTTTGCTTGATACTGTGACAGTTTGTCAACAAGTCGCTGTTGAGTCAGCAGTACTGAAACTTGAGCATCTTCTAACATAAAGCTCAAACGTTCTTGGGGATAGTCAGGATCAAGTGGCACATAAGCCCCACCCGCTTTAAGAATTCCCAATAGTCCTATCACCATCTCTAGTGAGCGTTCTAGACACAACCCGACCAGTACATCTGGTTTTACACCCAAAGAACGCAAGTAATGCGCCAATTGATTAGCTTTGGCATTCAACTGCTGGTAAGTCAGTTGTTGATTTTCAAACACAACTGCGATCGCATCTGGGGTAAGCTGAACTTGCTCCTCAAACAACTGATGGATGCATTTATCCTGGGCATAATCCGCTTGAGTATCGTTCCATTCAACTAATAACTGTTGTTGCTCAGGTTGTGTCAACAGAGGCAATTGAGAAATTCGCTTTTTGGGATTAGCAACAATACCTTCAAGCAATCTCAAAAAATGACCCGTCATTCGCTCAATGGTAGATACATCAAACAAGTCAGTGTTATATACCCACCACCCCACTAGTCCAGTAGCGGTGTTCTCCATTGCTAAAGTCAAATCAAACTTTGCCGTTGTGCTTGCTGTCATCAATGGAGTGACATTTAACCCAGCCAACTCTATTTGAGGCATGGGCGTATTCTCAAGGACAAACATCACTTGGAACAGTGGTGTGTGGCCGAGATCCCGTTCTGGCTGTAATGCTTCCACCAGCATTTCAAATGGCAAGTCTTGATGAGAGTACGCATCCATTGCCATTTCTCGAACGCGACCAAGTAATTCGCTAAAGCTAGGATCGCCTGATAAATCTGTACGCATGACTAAGGTATTGACAAAAAAGCCAATTAACCCTTCAATTTCACTGCGATTACGATTTGCAATAGGAGACCCCACCAAAATATCTTCTTGTGCTGTATAGCGGTAAAGTAGGGTATCAAACGCTGCCAACAGCGTCATGAATAGCGTTACTCCTTGTTGCTGGCTCAGTTGTGCCAGTTTAGCAGTTAGCTCCTTTGAAAGTGTAAATTCTTGATGTGCGCCATTAAAGGTTTGCACAGCTGGTCTAGGTCGGTCGGCTGGTAGGGACAATAAAGCTGGTGCGTTTGCCAGTTGTTGTTGCCAGTACAAGAGTTGAGTTTGCAGTACATCCCCTTGCAACCAGTTTCGCTGCCAGATGGCGAAATCTGCGTACTGAATTGCCAATGGTGCTAAGGGTAAGGGCTGACCTTGAGAGTAAGCATTGTACAGTGCTGCTAGCTCTTTCACAAACACACCTATTGACCAGCCATCAGAGACAATGTGATGCATACACACCAACAAGACGTATTCTGTCTCGGACAGCACTACTAATGTTGCCCTGACTAATGCTTGGTTTGCCAAGTCAAATGGTTGAATAGCCTGTTTTTGCGCTAATTGCTGTCTTGCAATTTCTTGTTCGCTTGTTGGCAGATGTTGCAATTCAACAACTGAGACTGTCCAATTCGTTTGTATTTGAATGATTTGAGAAGGTTTTCCATCAACTATGACGAAGTTGGTGCGTAACGCTTCGTGACGATGAATAATTTCTCGCAAGCTTTGTTCTAAAGCTACTTGATTGAAAGTTCCTACTAGATGTAAAGCTATGGGTATGTTGTAGAAGCTACTGTTCGGTTGTAACTGGTCTAAAAACCACAAACGCTGTTGAGCATAAGACAGTGGTAATTCTGCATTCTTTGCTCTTGGTAAGATGGGTGGAGAAATTAGTTCTATCTTTTGTTGCTGCAACTGCCCAATAAGATGAGCTAATTCGGCAACTGTCGCGGCGGCAAACAGACTACGCAATGGTAGTTCTACTTTCAAGCTGGTGCGAATGCGTGAAAGCAGCTGGGTTGCTAGCAGCGAGTGTCCTCCAAGTTCAAAGAAGTTATGATGTATGCCTACCTGCTCTAGTTTCAGGACTTGCGCCCAAATTTGTGCCAGCATTTCTTCAATTGGCGTGCGTGGGGCGACAAATTTTTCTAGCAGTGTTCTGTCTAATTCTGGTGCAGGTAAAGCGCGGCGGTCTACTTTGCCGTTAGATGTCAGGGGTAAGGATTCCAGCAGCACAAAAGCATTTGGCACCATGTATTCGGGTAGCTTCTTTTGGAGGAAGCGGCGAACCTCACTGAGTAATAAACTCGAATTGCTCCAGATCGGTTTTAAAGAATCACAGACTAACCTGCTGCTATTAGCCTCGTCTGGGAGGTACTGCTTTATAGATGGTCGTCTGGCATAGATATTGTAGAGTACAGTATCTTCTAATAAAGCATCCTGCTCAATAGTTAGGTCGTATCCATGTTCTTTTAGCAGCGCTGCAATCTCCTCCAACCTCCCATTGATGTTATGAACCTCTACAACTATCTGCTGGATCTTTTGCCAATCTTCTTGCTGGATCCCAGAAAGCACATCCTGCTCACTTTTCTCCACGTCGATTTTCAGCAAATCGATCCTCTCAACGCCATGCTCACCAATCACATCAGAAATTGTTCTTAAGTGGCAAGTGAATTGCTGACTCTGTAATCGTTCTGCTAGCAGTTCATCAATTGCCTGACTAGATATTTCTGTCTCATTTGCTATGATCTGTTGTTTGAGCAAAAAGGATTTGATTACCTCTCGCTCTTGATCGGCATCAGCAAAGCGTCCAGAGATTACAGAAACCTGAGGATAATATGTAAAGGTGTCAGTCTTGATCTCGCTGGAAAGACCAAGATTAAACAGTTTCACATTTAAGCCATAGCCCTCAGTATTTATGCGTAACAGATCGAAAACAGGCGGAATTGGCTCAAATGCGTAAATAGAAACATTTTTACATATTTGACCCATGAAGAGTGCGAACAGACCTATATTGGCACCTACATCAAATATGCAATCCCCTTCATTGATAGTGATGCCATGTTTTAAATAAGCTTGTTCCTCCCAAAGTTCTTTGTAGACGAATTCTGTCTCGTTTTTATTCAGATGGGCAATTACCATCCCATTTGGCAACTCATAGAGTAATTCTTCATTAAGTAGACCTTTGTTTTTAAAACGAAGTAGTTGTAGAACTGGGAAGGCATACTTTTGATCGGGGACAATATAAGCTACCAGACGCTTATTGTCAGGATCGTCTTCACGGGTGATGACTACAGTTTCTCCCACAGCCAGGTGTTGTGTTAGCGCCGCCTCGATTTCTCCCAACTCAATGCGGAAGCCCCGCAGCTTAACTTGATTGTCGATACGTCCCAGGTACTCAATATTACCGTCGCTTAAGTAGCGTGCAAGATCGCCAGTTTTGTAAAGCCGTGAATGCAGATCATCGCTAAATGGGCTAGGGATAAATTTCTCATTGGTTAAGTCGGGGCGATTGAGGTAGCCTCGTGCTAACCCCACACCACCGATGTGCAATTCTCCTGGTACACCAATCGGCACTGGTTGTAAGTGAGAATCTAAAATATAAATTTGTGTGTTGGCGATCGCACGACCAATAGGCACTGTCCTAAGATTAGTATCTGGTTTGCATTGCCAATAAGTGACATCAATTGCCGCTTCTGTTGGCCCATAGAGATTGTGCAATTCACAGTCTAACTGAGCGAAAAAGCGTTCCTGGAGTTCTAAAGGCAGAGCTTCGCCACTACAGATAACTCGTTTTAAGCTACTACAATTTTTTACACTTTCTTCTTCTACGAAAGCCCGAAGCATAGAAGGTACAAAATGCAGTGCAGTCACTTGCTGTTCCTGGATTAGGTTGGTCAAGTAAGCACTATCTTTATGTCCACCTGGTTTAACCAAAACTGAACGCGCTCCAGTTATTAATGGCCAGAAGAACTCCCAAACTGAAACGTCGAAGCTAAAAGGAGTTTTCTGTAAAATGCAATCTACTAATGTTAATTGATAAGCTTGTTGCATCCACAGCAGGCGATTGTAAATCCCTAAATGAGTGTTCATTGCTCCTTTGGGCTTTCCAGTCGAACCAGAAGTGTAAATTACGTAAGCCAAGTTACTGTCTTGCACACCAGTAATTGGATTATCCTGACTTGACACAGAAATAGATTGCCAGTCAGTATCTAAACATACAATTTGCGCTTGATGCTCAGGCAGCCTTTCAATAAGTTGTTGTTGTGTCAGCAGCACTCTCAATTGAGCATCTTCAAGCATAAAGCTCAAACGCTCTTGAGGATAGTCTGGGTCAAGTGGTACATAAGCCCCACCCGCTTTAAGAATCCCTAACAGTCCGACAATCATTTCCAATGAGCGTTCCATATAAATGCCCACTAGCACATCTGCTTGTACGCCCAATGAGCGCAAGTAATGAGCTAACTGATTAGCTTTGGCATTCAATTGGTGGTAAGTCAGTTGTTGATTTTCAAACACCACTGCTACAGCATCTGGTGTACACTCCACCTGTTCTTCAAATAACTGATGGATACACTTATCTAGTGAATAATCAGCTTGAGTAGAGTTCCACTCAACAAGTAACTGCTGCTGCTCAACTGCTGTCAGCAGTGGGAATTGCGAAATTCGCTCATTGGGGTTAGCAATAATACCTGCGAGCAATGTCACAAAATGACCTGTTATTCGCTCAATGGTACTAGAATCAAATAAATCAGTGTTATACTCCCATACCCCCACCAGTCCAGCAGCAGTGTTCTGCATTGATAAAGTCAAATCAAACCTGGAAGTTGTACCTTCTACTACCAGTGGACTAACGGTTAACCCAGTCAACTCCAATTGAGACATGGGAGCATTTTGGAGGACAAACGCCACCTGAAACAGTGGTGTATGGCTTAGATCCCGTTCTGGCTGTAATGCTTCTACTAACATTTCAAAAGGCAAATCCTGATGAGAGTATGCATCCATTGCCATTTCCTGAACACGACCCAGTAACTCACAAAAACTAGGATTGCCTGATAAGTTGGTACGCATCACTAAGGTATTGACAAAAAAGCCAATTAACCCTTCAATTTCACTGCGATCGCGATTTGCGATCGGTGAACCAACCAAAATGTCTGCCACACCTGTGTAGCGGTAAAGTAGAGTATCATAAGCTGCCAACAGCGTCATGAACAAGGTAACTCCTTGCTCTTGACTTAACTGTATTAACCCACTAGTTAGCTCCCCAGAAAGTGCAAACTGTTGATATGCCCCTGCAAAACTCTGCACAGCAGGTCTTGGTCGGTCTGTGGGAAGCGACAATAAACCTGGTGCATCTGCTAGTTGTTGTTGCCAGTAACTCAATTGGCTTTGCAGAATATCTCCTTGCAACCACTGTCTTTGCCAGATTGCAAAATCTGCGTACTGAATCGGTAGTGGTGCTAATGATGACGGCTGACCTATTGAATAAGCATTGTACAGTGCTGCTAATTCCTGAACAAATACACCCATTGACCAGCCATCACTGACAACATGATGCATATATACTAACAAGACGTGTTCTGTCTTATTAAGCACTACTAATGTCGCCCTAATTAATGCTTCAGTTGCTAGGTCAAAGGGTTGAATAAGTTGTTTTTGCGCTAATTGCTGTGTGGCAATTTTTTGTTCAGTTGTGGATAAATGCTGATAATCAACAACTGAGAACGTCCAATTTGTTTGTGTTTGAATGATTTGAAAAGGTTTTCCATCAACTGTGATGAAGTTGGTGCGTAACGCTTCATGGCGATGAATAATTTCTCGCAAGCTTTGTTCTAAGGCTGCAACCTTGAGAGTTCCTTGAAGATGCAAAGCTGTAGGTATGTTGTAAATGGCGCTGTTCGGCTCGAACTGGTCTAAAAACCACAAACGCTGTTGGCCATAGGACAGTGGTAATTCTGCATCCCTGGCTCTTGGTAAGATGGGTAGGGAGGTTTTTTCTAAGTTTTGTTGCTGCAACTGCTCTATCTCTTGTGCCAATTCGGCTAGTGTTGCTGCGGCAAACAGACTACGCAATGGTAGTTCTACTTTGAAAATGTTGCGAATGCGTGAAAGCAGTTGGGTTGCTAGTAGCGAATGCCCCCCAAGTTCAAAGAAGTTATCGTAAATGCTTACTTGCTCTACTTTCAGCACTTGTGCCCAAATTTGTGCCAGCATTTCTTCAATTGGGGTGCGTGGGGCGACAAATTTTTCTAGCAGTGTGCTGTCTAACTCCGGTTTTGGCAATGCGCGGCGGTCTATTTTGCCGTTAGATGTTAGGGGTAAGGATTCCAGCATCATAAAAGTGTTTGGCACCATATAGCTGGGGAGTTGGTTGGCGAGGAACTGACGTAGTTCTGCGGCTGTGGGAGATTGTTCTGTCTTCGGCACTACGTAAGCTATTAAACGTTTGTCGTCAATTTCATCCTCTCGTATCACCACTACGCTTTCCCAAACAGCTGGGTGTTGCGCCAGTAGTGCCTCAATTTCTCCCAACTCAATGCGGAAGCCTCGAATTTTCACTTGTTGGTCAATTCGTCCTAAATACTCTAACTCGCCATTGGGCAAATACCGCGCCAAGTCTCCTGTTTTATATAATTTTGAATTCTCAAAAGGACTAGATATAAACCTCTGTGCTGTCAGTTCCGGACGATTGAGATAGCCACGCGCCACCCCTGCACCACCAACGTACATTTCACCAGGAACACCAATCGGCACTGGCTGTTTATATTCATCCAGCACATACACCTGTAAGTCGGGAATCGGACGACCAATTACACTTGCTGTGCCATTTAAATCGGTTTTACTCAATGGACGATAAGTTACATGTACAGTAGTTTCTGTAATCCCGTACATATTCACTAACTGGGGTGACTTGTCGCCATGACGCTCAAACCAAGGCTGTAAACTCAAGAGTTCTAAGGCTTCTCCACCGAAAATTACCAAGCGTAAGTTCAAATTGCCAGTAATTGCTATTGACTGTTCTGCTTGAATCAACTGGCGGAAAGCTGAGGGTGTTTGATTGAGAATGGTGACTTTCTCTTGAGCTAATAACTCGAAGAAGGATTCGGGCGATCGCGTCACTAAATAAGGCACTACTACCAGTCGTCCGCCATAAAGCAAAGCACCCCAAATTTCCCATACGGAAAAGTCGAATGCGTAAGAGTGGAACAGTGTCCAGACATCTTGAGAGTTGAAGTTATACCAAGAGTTTGTCGCTGCAAACAGACGAACTACATTTGAATGGTTTACTAAAACGCCTTTGGGCTTACCTGTGGAACCAGAAGTGTAGATGACGTATGCTAGGTTATCGGGTGTGGCGGTGTAAGAAGGGTTTGACTCGCACTCTTGAGAAATTTTTTCCCAATCGCTGTCTAAGCAGACAAGATGCGCCTGATGTTTGGGAACAGACTCTACTAATTGCTGTTGGGTCAGCAGCACCGAAACTTGAGCATCTTCTAACATAAAGCTTAAACGCTCAGTCGGATACTCTGGGTCAAGTGGCACATAAGCACCACCCGCTTTGAGAATACCTAATATTCCCACGATTGTTTCTAGCGATCGCTCCACACACAACCCAACCAGCACATCTGCTCCCACGTTCAAAGACTGCAAGTAATGTGCTAACTGGTTAGCGCGACAGTTCAACTGGTGGTAAGTCAATTGTTGATTTTCAAATACAACTGCTACTGCATCTGGGGTTCGCTCAACCTGTTCTTCAAACAATTGATGGATACACTTATCCTGGCGATACTCCACGTGTGTGTCGTTCCAATCAACCAATAACTGGTGTTGCTCAACTTCTGTAAGCATTGGCAATTGCGAAATCTTTTGTTGTGGATTCCCTACAATTGCTTCCAGCAAGGTCACAAAATGCCCCACCATCCGCTCGATAGTGCTGGCATCAAAAAGGTCAGTGTTGTACTTAAAAATCCCAGATAAAGAAGAACTTGCTTCTGCGTAGCTTGCCGCCGAAGGCATCGTCAGATTTAGATCAAACTGACCTTCCATCTGAGGCATTTCAAAAGGTTTGAGTTTAATTCCTTCTTTATTTACTTCACCCCCTAACCACAGTTGTTGCGTATGCTCAAACTGCCCCAAGTTCTGGAAAAGGAAGTTGAATACAGCCCCAAAGATAGGAGAACGGCTCGGATCGCGCTGTGGCTGCAATCTTTCTACCAGTAGAGCAAAGGGAAAATCTTGATGTGCTAATGCTTCTGATACTGTTTGGCAAACTTGAGTCAGAAACTCTTGAAAACTGGGATTTCCTGAAAGATTCGCCCGCATAACGACGGGATCGACAAAATAGCCAACTAGTGGCACAAATTCCGGTTGAGTTCTACCTGATGTGGGCGCACCAACCAGAATATCCTCTTGCCCGGTGTAACGATACAAGAGAACCTGAAATGCAGCTAGCAGAACTATGTATTGGGTCACGCCTTCTGCTTTAGCTAGCTTTTTCAGTTGTTCTGTAAGCTTTTGAGATATTTTGAAATTATAAGAAGCGCCGTTGTAGGTTTGTATAGCTGGTCTTGGTCTATCTGTTGGCAAGTTAAGTACAGGCAGCTCCCCTGCGAGTTTTTGCTGCCAGTAGTTCCACAGTTTTTCTCCTTGAGTACTAGTTAATAATTCTCTTTGCCAACGAACGTAATCTATATAGGAGTGCTTGAGAGGAGTTAGAGATGGCTGAACACCTAACTCTAATGCAAGATAGACCGTTATTAACTCTTCTATTAGTAATAGTACAGACCAAGCATCAACAGCAATATGGTGTATGGTCACTAACAAGATATGTTCCTGCTGTGAGCAACTGAACAAACGCACCCGCATTATCGAATCGTTTTCGATGTTGAAGGGTTGTTGGTATTCCTGAAAAACTCTTTGCTCAAGCTCCTGCTCTCTCCAGGTAGAGGCATTTATCTGCTGAAAATCTGTGAACTGAGTTTGATGGATCTGTTGAACAATATTATTATCTTGCTTAAAAAATTTGCTACGTAATTGTGGATGACGCTCAAGAACAGTTTGGAAACTTTTTTGTAAAGTCGTAACATTTATAGGTGAACAGATACGACAGGTAAAAGCTACATTATAGGCTGCGCTTTTAGGTGCTAATTGCCACAAAAACCACAGGGATTGTTGACCGTAGGAAAGAGGATAAATATTTAAAATATCTGGGCGATCGCGCAGTAACTGTAAAATTTCAGTTTTGTGCTGTTTGAGTTGAGCAATGACATCAGGAGTTAATAAAATTTCGGAACCATCTATTAGCAATTTTTCTCCATCATGCCCTAACTCAATTCCTTTAAAAGAAATATATTGTAAAAATTCTAATAAATTCATAATTCTATCTTAATTCTATTATTACTACTTTTGATACTTACTAGTTGGAATGGCTCATTAATTTCCTCTTGAACTTCTTTGTCTGATTCTTCATCAGAATCTAAGCCAAGTTCTTCCAATAGATAATCAGTTAGCAAATCTACAGTAGGATACTTAAAAACTAAATTTAGCGGTAAAGAGCATTTTAAACTCTTTTGCAGGTAATTTTTCAAATCTAAAGAAGTTAGTGAATCCATCCCTAACTCGAAAAAGCCTTTCTGTAGATCAATGGATTCTGATAGATGCCAACCGAGGACTTTAGCCACTAGTGAAAAAATATGATCTTGCAAAAATTTTCGGCGCTTAGTAATATTTGTTGTCTTTATTTGTTCAACTATCTCAGATTGCATAACCACAGTTTTTACTGAAGTTTGCAAAAAGTTAGCGAACAACGGCGAAACTGAATTGGATTTTTCCAAAAACTGCACCCAATTCATAGGCATAACTGCAACTTGAGTAGAGGATTGACACAGTAATTGCTCCAGAGCAACTAATCCCTGTTCTGGAGCAAACGTTCCAATACCCCGTGTTTTTGTTTGCTCATCAAGTTGACGCTCTGCGAAGGCTCCTACTTGTGACCAAGCTCCCCAGTTAATGCTCAAACCTGCTAGTCCTTGAGCCTGGCGATGATAGGCTAAAGCATCAAGAAAAGCATTGGCTGCCGCATGGTTAGATTGACCTGCATTACCAAGTAAAGAAGCTATAGAAGAAAACATCACAAAAAAGTCTAAAGCCTGGTTCTGAGTTAAAGTATGCAGATGCCAAGCTCCTTCTACTTTTGGAGCCAAAACTTTTGCAAAGCGTTGCCAGTTTAGTTGTTGTAGAACGCCATCATCCAAAACACCAACAGAATGAATAATTCCGCGCAGTGGTTGTATTGGCTCAATTTCTGAGAGTACTTTTGTGATTTGTTCGACATCAGACACATCGGCCTGAACAACATTTACTTGAGCGCCAGCCTGTTCTAACTCTTGAAGTTGCTCATGCACAGCAACACTTGCACTACTACGCCCAACTAACACCAAATGCCTTGCTCCCCGTTGCACCATCCAACGAGCTACCAATAAACCCAAACCACCCATACCGCCAGTTATCAGATAGGTACTATCTTCACGGAACCTTAGAGGTTTGGGTGCTACTGTTTCTAGATAATCTTTAGGCTTCTGGTAGCGAGCTAACCTAGCGACATAACGCAGTTGGTCTGTAAAGGCAATCTGGTCTTCTGTAGTCGGCAACCAAATTTCCTCAAATAAGGCTTGCACGACTTTTGCATCTGCCTTTGGAGCTAAATCTACCCGCACACAGTTGAGTTCTGGATGTTCGGTAGCGATCGCCCTTGCCATTCCCCACAAGCTTGATTGCGCTACTCCTTCTAGGTTGGCGATGGCGATCGCTACTGCTCCCTGAGTTACTAACCAGAGGCGAGGATGGGCAGATAAATTAGTCCCTGTCAATGCCTGGACTAAATGCAAGGTGCTACCACATCCTAGTAAAGATGCCGCAGTTAAATCGGTTGCGGTGAGTTCTGCTGCTTTAACTGTATCTAAACTCCAGCAATGAACTACACCATACAAATTCAAGGGTTTGCTATTGATTGCCTGCAATAGCTTTTGATAATGTTCTGGGTTGCTTGGGTTAATTTTGAATTGTTGCTGGTCTAATTGTTCATATTCCTCACCAACAAATACCAAGGTACAAAGTTGTGAGTAAGTATCTAGCTTGTCAGCTAACTGTTGCGCTATACCTTGCCGATCTGCGAATAACAGCCAATGTTTTTGCTCAACTTGTACCGACTCATTTGGTGATGGTGGTACTTGTGCCAGCATTACCATTGCTCTTGATAAAATGCTTTGAGTCTGTTGAGTAGATGATATATTGACTGTGCTTGTAAACCCAGTTTCTTGCAACACTTCTTGCCATTGGGCAGCACTAATTAAGGGATAGTCTGGGCGCAAGTGCAAATCACTAAATCGCCACCATCCTGGAGTTAATCCAAAGATTAAATCCAGCCAACGCTGACGCTGAGTTGTTTCCAATAAAATTAATATGCCCTGTGGTGCTAATAATTGCTTGGTGTGTTTGAGGGTTTGTTGTAAATCTTGGGTAGCGTGTAAGACATTGGCAGCAACAATTACATCATATTGCTGCTTTTCAAATCCTTGGCTTGTGGGGTCTTTTTCAATGTCTAATACTTGATATTTTATAAATGGGAAATCCTGGAATTTCTCTTGGGCTTTTTGAGTAAAAGAGATTCCAATATCGCTGAAGTGGTATTCGGTTTGCTCACAGGACAAATGTGGTAGCAGGTAAGAGGTTGTTCCACCAGTTCCCGCACCAATTTCTAATATTCTTAATCCCCGTCCAGTTGGTAAATGCTCGACAAGTGAAATTATGGCTTGTTGAGCTAAGACATTCATCACTTTTGTCAGTGGCGAATTCTCATATAACTGGGCTGTAGTTGAGTCGTTTTCGGGGAAAAGCAATTGCAATGGATCGCATTCGCCCCTTAGTACTTGGGCTAATGATGGGCCACAACGTCCTAGAAGAGTTAATTCAGCATTTGCTATTGGATATTGAGTTAAGAGGGTATTTAATTTAGGTTGTGGATCGCTGTCTTCTGGCTCGCGGATAACTTGCCATTCCAAAGCTTTTGCCTCTAACACCCCTACTTCTGCTAACATCTCTAGTAGTCGCTTGAATAGCCGTTGATGTTGGCTGACTACTCCTAACTGGTTAGCGATCACACCTGTTGTGAAGCGCTGCCCTAGTTGTAGTTTCCACCCCATTGCTGTCAGGGCTTGCAGCACATAGTTAATGCTGAGTACTTCTAACTGGCTGACTGCTGCCTCATAAACTTTTAGCTGTGGTTCAGCCATCAATTGAGAATATTGTGGCTGAAGTTTAGGACTAATTTCTGCAAGTGCTGGCAGGTAACTTGGAGACAGTTGCTCATTGCTAAAGCGCACTTGAGGTTGCCACTCTACTTCATACAACCAATTCTCTACAGAATTTTCTTTGAAGTCTAACTGGAGACTTTGCAACAAAGTATTAGGAGTCGCTTTTTTAGCCTCAAAACCTTTGATGTCTGCAATCAACTGCCCCTTAGCGTCAAATAGCCTGATATTTGCTACAAGGTTGTCCGAATCGGAGTTCTGAGACTGCGTAGGCGTAGCCCCTTGTAGACATCGTACTGCATGACACCATAACTGCTGACTTTGGGGACGTTGGTAAAATTGGAAACTCTCAATTGCGAAGGGTACAAAAGTGTCTTCGCTAGGGAAGAAAAAGCTGGTCAGTTGCCAGCAGGAATCTAGAAGACCTGGATATAATTGATACTCTTCTAAATCATCTACTTGGTCAAGCCATTTGAGCTTGGCTAGGGCTTCTCCTTCTCCACACCAGACACAATCAAGCCACTGGAAGCTTGCACCAAATTGAATCTGCCGCTTTTGCCAACTTTGGGAAATTTCCACAGCAGCTATTTGTTGAGTACAGCGCGTCTGTATCTCTTGGAGCAAGACAGTTTCTGGTGTAATCTTAACGCCTTGTGAGATTTTCCCTGTGGCATGGACTAGCCATTGACTTACCTGAGTACTACCATTTGGAACTGTATCAAAGCTGATGAGTTGGAAAGATGCGCTACTCTCCTCAAAAGACAGCACCAGCTGCACTGTGCGTGCTTTATCTTCGGGGATAACCAATGCCTGGGGGAAAACTATATTCTCTAACAGACATGATTCACTGGCGAAAGTCAATCCTGCTGCACCCAATAGCAAGGAGAGATAACAGGCTCCAGGCACAACAATTTGGTTATAAACTTGATGATCTACTAACAACGGTAGGGTTTGGCTACTGAATTCAGACTCAAACAAGATTTCTTTGCTTAAGGGCAATTGAAGCTTTTTGTCTAATAATGGGTGCAGTTTTGTCGAGTTTTGTTGGCGTTGAGGTTTACGAGGTGTATTCTCAATCCAATAGCGCTGTCGTTGAAACGAATAAGTGGGTAATGTAACTTTCTTGCGGAAATAGTCGCGGTCAAACCCTGACCAATCTACTGCCATTCCACCTACATATAATTCACCCAAACTAGAAAGCAACTGTTGCCATTCTGGCACTCCCGGACGCAGAGAAGGCAACCACAAACCCACACCCTCAGGCAAGCACTCACGACCCATACTCAACAAAATTGGCTTAGGCCCAACCTCTAAAAAGACTTCATGCCCAAGTTGATGCAATGTCTGCATACTATCGCCAAACCGCACTGTTTGCCGAATGTGATTCACCCAGTATTGTGCATTGGTTATATTCTCGTCAGCAAGTTGTCCGGTGATATTAGAGACTAATGGTATCTGGGGTTGGTTGTAGGTTATTTGACTAGCTACTTGCTCAAACTCCTTCAACATGGGTGTCATGAATGGAGAATGGAAAGCATGGGATACTTGTAACCGCTTCGTTTTTACCCCCTGTGTTGACAGTTGCTGACAAATAGCAGCAATGTCTTTACTGTCTCCCGAAATCACTACACTTTCGGGCCCGTTGATGGCTGCTAGTGCCACTGTGTCATGAAAGGGCGCTATCACTTCCCGCACTCTTGACTCTGAAGCCATCAGTGAAACCATCTCGCCTCCAGAAGGCAGTTGCTGCATTAACTGTCCCCGATAGACGATGAGTTTAAGTCCATCTTCTAGGCTGAGAATGCCTGCGACAGTTGCCGCAACATATTCGCCTACACTATGACCCATCACCACATTTGGTTTAATACCCCAAGATTTCCACAGTTGATACAGGGCATATTCAAAAGCAAACAATGCTGGTTGGGTATAGGCGGTTTGATCAATAGGCAGAGGGGCAGAGGGGCAGAGGGGCAGAGGGGAAAATTCTTCTTTATCCCCTGCTTGGACAGGATAAAGTACTTCTAACAAAGAATGTTTCAGATAAGGGCGGAGAATTTCATCGCACTGCTCGATAGTTTGGCGGAAGATGGGTTGGCTATCGTAGAGTTGGCGACCCATATTGATGTATTGAGAGCCTTGACCAGTGAATAAAAAGGCTATCTTTGCTGGCTTTTTGCCGGGTTGATTGCTAATTAAGCCGGCGGTGTCTTTCCCAGATGCGAAAGCAGTAAGTCGATCGACCAACTGCTCTTTAGAGTCGGCCACAATAGCAAGGCGATAATCAAAATGCGATCGCCCTGTGTTGGTAGTGTAACAAATATCTGCTAGCGATATCTTCAAATCAGATTTTAAATAAATTTGATATCTTTTTGCTAGTTCTTCTAGAGCCTTATCAGTTTTCGCCGAAAGTGTCATCAAGTGGCTTGGACGCTCAATGTTCGTCACCACTATTTCTTCTGGCACTAACGACTCTTCTATAATTACATGGGCATTAACACCTCCAAAGCCAAAGGAACTTACCCCTGCTCGTCTAGGAATAATTTTTCCTTCTTTTGTCTTTAAATGTTGCCAGTCTTTTGTTTCTTTAACTATATAAAAGGGACTACCATCTAACTTGATCCGAGGATTTAATTGCTGAAAGTTGTTCACTTGTGGCAATTTTTTATATTTCATTGCCAATAATACTTTTATGATCCCGGCAATACCTGCTGCTGATTCTAAATGTCCAATATTTGTTTTTACTGAACCTAATCCACAATAGCTTTCTGCGGTTTGTTCAATACCATAGTGCTGATATAATTGTGTATATGCTCGTTTTAAAGCATTAATTTCAATTGGATCGCCTAACGGCGTACCTGTTCCATGAGCTTCTATATAAGATACTGTATCAGGTGTAATATTTGCCTTTATACATGCAGACCTTACAACTTGTGATTGAGAATAAGCATTGGGAGAGGTTAAAGTACGGGCATGACCACCATGATTTATGGCGCTCCCTTTGACTATTCCATAAATATAATTTTTATCCTCAACTGCTTTTTTCAAAGGTTTTAATAAAATTACACCTGCCCCTTCACCTCGCACATAACCATCTGCTTGAGCATCAAAGGTTTTGCATTTACCTTCAGGTGATAGCATACCCAACTTACTAAAAGAGATATAACTAGTCGGCGTACACAATACACTGACACCACCAACTAATGCCATCTCACACTCATTTTGATTGAGTGCATTGACTGCTTGGTGTATGGCTACAAGTGAGCTAGAACAAGCAGTATCTATAGGAATACTCGGCCCATGAAAGTTGAAAAAGTAGGAAATTCGATTTGGAATAATAGAAGTATATGTACCTGTAGAATTATATCCTTCAATAATTTCGCTCTTATCTTGTAATTCTTTGTAATCGAAATTACAAACACCAATAAAAACACCGACGTTATTTCCTGATAATTCTAATGGTGAATATCCAGCATCTTCTAAGCATGACCAACTCAGGTCTAGCATGATCCTTTGTTGAGGATCTGTTCGCCGAGCTTCTCGTTCTGATATCTGAAAAAATTTTGTGTCAAATTTATCTACATCTTCGATAAACCCTCCCCATTTACTAGTACTTGTATTGGGAAGTTCCATATTTGAAGAATAAAAATTATCAATATTCCATCGCTCTTGAGGTATCTCCGTTACACTATTAAGTCCTTTCTCTAAATTTTGCCAAAACTCATTATAATTATTTGCTCCTGGAAATCTACACCCTATACCAATAATGGCGATCGCCTCTGACTGAATATTAATAATTTCTGCTTCATCGTTCATAATTAAACTCACTAAAAACTCACTCTAATGATTTAACTGTATTAGCTTCTACATTTTCCTAAATATTATATTTTTTTTAAATCAATATTACCTTGCTGTACCTTTTATAAAAATGAATTGATTTATATGACAAGGTTTTAGCTCTTCTATAATAAGTAAACTTTTAATTTATTTGATAATAAACCTTACTGATTTAGTCTTGCTACATTTGCATAAATAGCCTTAATAATGGCTTTAATTCCGTGTCCCATTGGAGTATTTCCTACAACCGTTATTAGACCAAACATCTTTATACCTCCTACGATGCCAAACGGAGTTGCCAACGCTGTAAGAGTGGCTGCGATCGCGGCATAACTAACTCCTGGTATGACGATGACTTTACTTTTTTTGAGTAAAGACTATTTTATAATTTATCATTTAAACTAACTTGCTTTCTTTAAATTAGCATACTTCTAATTTCAATCAGAGCATAATCTCATTTTTCTAGATAAAATGCAACAACCTTTAAAAGAATTAATTTAAGAAATTTAAGAAATTTAAGAAATTTAAAAAAAGATTACTAAAAAAATAGTTTCTTGCAAATTATACCAGATAAAGATTTTGCTGAATTCATCTCTTATTCTAGTTATAGTTTAATATTGATCATTTAATATTAATTATTAAATATTTTTTCTTAACTGCCCGCTTAACTTTCTTAAATTTCTTAACTTTCCTAACTGCCTTAATCTCATAACTGTCTTAACTAACCTTGAAAATATATTTAATTAATGATATACATTTAAGTTGAAAAACAAGTTAAATTTTTTAAGGAAACTCTATGCCTATAAACACAGTCAAAACAGTGGATGTTGTAGCGGTACCATTCTTTGCGCGTTTCTTGGAAGAGCAAGCTACTGAAGGAACAGATGTTCCTTGGACTTATAAGTATCCTTCGGATTTGGAAGATAAATAATTTAGTCTTCTGCATCTGAAAGTACCTTTATAATCGGAAAGATAGCTTGTAATTGGCTGAATCATCATTTAATAGAGTAGCAGTTATCAACTACTCATATAAACGTGATGGCGCAGAGCGATCGCCTATGGTGGGCGTTTTCATATTACTTATCCATAACATGGAGGTCATTGCTTTTTCTAGCTCACTAAATTTTTTAAAAAAGTTAAGTTATAAAAAGCAATTTGTTAGCTATTGCTTAATAGCTGCCTCCTAAAAATATCAAAAAAATATATGCACCTGTCTCGTGATGTTGTTTTATTAATCACCCACAGTGGTGATTTCTTTACAATAGATAGAGTGGCAGAAGCCTTATCAAAAAAAGGGGTGCAACCATTTCGTCTAGATACTGATAAATTTCCTCTAGAAGTGCAATTAACAGCACATTTTGATAAGTCTAAAAGCTACCACGCTATAGAATATAACAACCAATCTATCAGCACAGAGCAGGTTCAAGCTGTATGGATGCGCCGCATTTGGGAACCACAACTGAGTCAAGAATTAGCGCCAAAGTTCCGAGAAGCTTGCATTAGAGAATCACTTGCAACTTTAGATAGTTTTTGGGACAGCCTAAAGGGAGCTTGTTGGGTAGATAATTTAGAGCGGATAGATTATGCAAGTAACAAGCTGCGTCAACTACGGATTGCGTCTGAAGTAGGCTTTGTTATTCCCCAGACTCTTGTTACCAACAAAGCCCAAGCAGCACGAGAGTTTTTCGGGCAAGTCAACGGCAAAATGGTAAGCAAGCTCTTAACTGCTCTTTCTCGCAGTATGGAAGCTAACTCTTCGTTTTTTCTGTACACCAGCATCGTCAAAGAAGAAGACTTACAAGATGCCGAGTCACTGCGTTATTGCCCAATGGTTTTTCAAGAGCAAATTCCAAAGCAACAGGAATTACGGGTAGTGTATGTGAATGGTAATGTATTTGTGGGGGCGCTAAATGCAGATGTGTATGCAGCAGCCAAAGTTGATTGGCGTAAACCTGGTGTTGAGGTTGGCGCATGGCAACATCACCAGCTTCCTGATGAAATAATTCGTCGTCTCAAAGCCTTTATGGGGAAATTTGGGCTGTTGTTTGGAGCCTTAGATTTCATCGTCACACCATCAGGCGAATACGTCTTTTTGGAAATCAACCCTGTGGGGGAGTGGGGAATGCTCGAAAAGGATTTAGACTTACCGATTGCAAGTGCGATCGCAGATGCCCTACTTCAAAGAAAGAATGAATAATCAAAAATTCAATATTTGATATTAGCCTGCGGCAAGCCACCCAAAAGGTGTCTACATACTTCACACTTCATACTTTTTATGACCGTATTAATAATCACGTTTAGTAAAGATAACGAAAGCATTCCTCTAGTCATCAAAGAAATTGAGGCTAGAGGAGAAAAAGCATTTCGGTTTGACACAGACAGATATCCCACTGAAATCAAGCTAGATATTTACTGCAGCGATACTGAACGAGTAATTATTACTGATGGCGAACAGAAGCTAGATTTGAGTGAAGTCTCCTCAGTTTGGTATCGGCGGATGCGCTACGGACAAAAAATCCCCGACTCAATGGACAAGCAATACAGAGATGCGTCAATTAACGAATGTCGCGCCACAGTCAGGGGAATGATTGCCAGCCTTCACGGATTCCACTTCGATCGAATGTCCAATGTGGATCGGGCTAATAATAAGCAACTACAATTGCAAGTTGCACGAGAAGTTGGTCTTGTAACTCCACGCACTCTGACTTCAAATAATCCAGAAACAGTTAAGCAATTTGCTCAAGAGTGTAAGCAAGGTATAGTTACCAAGATGCTTTCTTCCTTTGCTATTTATGATCAGCAGGGGCGAGAAAACGTTGTGTTTACGACTCCAGTTACAAGTGACGATCTGGAGAATATGGAAGGACTGCGTTTTTGTCCGATGACCTTTCAGGAAAATGTACCTAAGGCGCTGGAATTGCGGACAACTATTGTTGGACACCGCGTATTTACTGCCGCAGTAGATTCCCAAAGCTTAGAAGGATCTACTTACGATTGGCGCAAAGAGGGGAGAGCCTTAGTTAAAAATTGGCAACCCTACGATTTGCCAGAAGATATTGAGAAAAAACTGCTCGAACTGATGGCTTATTTTGGCTTAAACTATGGAGCAATTGATATTATTGTCACCCCCGATGGTCGCCATGTATTCCTCGAAGTTAACCCAGTCGGGGAATTTTTTTGGATGGAGATATATCCACCACACTACCCCATTTCGCAAGCGATCGCAGAAGTATTACTGACTAATAAAAATTAGGGTATTGAGTTTTGTATATTTTTATTATCTTCTATTTTGAAAGGTGTTAGTAAAATTTCACTATTAAGTTTGTTAATCTTAAATTCTTTATTTAAAAGTACGATTTATTGATATTTGGAGATTAAATCCTTGTGATAAACCTAGTAAATACACAAACAGTTTTAACATTTGATGGGGTAAATGATTATATAGATTTTGGCAGAAATGATATTGGCGGCGTTTTCGCTCAAGGGAGTTCAGCTTTTACGGTTTCTGGATGGGTAAATCCACATGAACTAACAAATAAAGCCACTAGTTACGGGACGCGCAATGTATTTTTTGCCCGTTCTTCAGAGAGATACAGCGATAATTTTGAATTCGGCATCAGTGAAACAGGAAGCCTAGATGTCTACATTGATGAAAGTGTTAGCAAAAATATCAAAACCTTTGGGCAAGGAGAATTAACTATAGGAGAATGGCACTTTTTTGCTATTATTTTTAATAGTGGTAAACTAACCGTATATCTTGATGATCGCGAATACAACGATTCTCTTAGAGGTTCATCTTTAAACAAAGCCACAAGTTCTACAACTCTGGGAGCAACGTTACACAAACAAGTCTATTTCAAAGGACAATTAGCAAACATTAGTGTTTGGAATTATCCCTGTACTCAAGCACAAATCCAGACTCATCGTTGTGGGCTAATAGCCGGAGATGAATCAGGATTAGTGGCTTACTGGAAATTAGACGAAGGGCAAGGTACAACTGTCAAAAACCAAACTGGAAAGTCCTATCAAGGAAACTTTCGTGGTAATCCTATTTGGACTTTAGCAGAAATTCCATTCGCAACACAATCATCAAATCCAGTTCCATTTGCACTAGAATCATCCAATCAAGAAGATATTCAAGAAGAGATCCAAACTGAGATAGCAGTTATTCCTGAAGAAAATATCTCACCACTAACTACAAATTTATTAGCAGCAACGGTATCGTTAGTAAGCGACGACGAAAACCAACCAAAGGAAATTCAACAGACAGAAACAAACAGCGAAGAATCCGAGATTATTCCAACTGCGATCGCTCATGACGAGGAAACCAAAACAGACCAAACTGAAGATCCCGTCAATATCCAACAAGCACAAATATTAACTCAGGAGGAATCGCCAGAAACCATGAATACAAAAGCCCGTCCCAAATATAAAATACTTTCCATTGATGGAGGCGGTATTCGGGGCATTATTCCTGCATTACTCCTAGCAGAAATTGAAAGGCGGACACAAAAGCCTATATTCAGTTTGTTTGATTTAATTGCTGGCACTTCAAGCGGCGGAATTTTAGCACTTGGACTAACTAAACCACGATTAAGTTCCGATGTATCTGATAACTTGCCAGTAGCTGAATACACTGCTGAGGATCTCCTACAGCTATTTATTGAGTATGGGGTGGAAATATTTTATGAGCCGTTGTTTGAAAGACTACTTGGCCCGTTAGAGGATATATTTCTCCAGCCCAAATATCCTTCCGAAAGCAAAGAAGAAATTTTAAAGCAATATTTTGGTAACGCCCCTCTAGAAAATAATCTCAAAGAAGTTTTTGTAACGAGTTACGATATCGAGCAGCGAATTCCGATATTTTTTACAAACAAAATAGAAAAGCAGCAAATAGAATCTAAGAATTTTTGTAAGTTATGTGGGGGTTTTTCGCTCCAAGATGCAGCATTGGCAACTAGTGCTACTCCCACTTATTTTGCTCCTCATCGGATTGTAAACCCCCATAATAGCGGCATTGCCTATACTTTAATCGATGGTGGAGTATTTGCTAATAATCCAGCCCATTTAGCTATTTTAGAAGCACAAATTAGTAGTAAACGAAAATCACAAAAAGTCCTCAATACAGAAGATATTTTAGTAGTTTCTTTAGGTACAGGTTCGCTGACGAGTGTCTACCCTTATAAAGAAGTCAAAAATTGGGGACTCTTACAATGGGGAAGACCACTTTTAAATATTATATTTGACGGTAGTAGTGAAGTGGTAGCTGGAGAATTAGAACAGTTGTTTGAACCTAGCGATCAAGAAGCTCAAAGTTTTTATTTTCGCTTTCAAACATTGTTAGATAGTGAACTAGAAGAAATAGATAATACCAAACTCCAAAATACTCGTCAGTTACAAGCTATAGGCCATCGACTAATATCTAACAAGAGTCAACAAATTGATGAACTGTGTAGTCTTTTGTTGGGCTAAATCAGATTTCTTACATCTTGCACCAACTAACTGGTGCAAGATGTAAGATTTTTAATTTCTTCACAAAAGAAATTAGTAATGACTCTCTTAGTCATGTTTCCACTTTATAAGGATTGTAGGTAAATACAATGGATGAACTCGTCAAAAAAATTTCTGGTTTAGGGCTTCCCGGCATACTTTTCGTGATAGCAACGGGTGCATCAGGGGGTAATGTCGCTGCCGTTGTCGCTATGCTTTCAACGCTGGGCGGGCCTTTAGGTCTCTTAGGAGGTTTAGGCTTGCTTGGGCTAGTAGCCGTTCTAGGGGAATATATAGCGGGATTTGGAATTGAAAACATTCTCAAGCTCGTCTATACAGAACGTAGCAAAACTGAATCTGTCAGATTTCTTCTTAAAGAAATTCAAGAATTGCCCATTTCAGATGAGTTAAAACTCAAACTGAAACATCATATTAGCCCAGTAGTCGTTACTGAGCCTGACCAAGGCCCTTTTCCGAGAACAGTCGAAATTGTTGATGACGAACCATTAACCTAGTGGATTCGATTTGATCCCCCCTAGCCCCACGCCAGTCGCTACCCTGCTTTAATGCTGACAGAGTAGCTGGCGTGTACACACAAGTCAATTTACCCCCCTTAATCCCCCCGATGCATTGGTGGGAAACAAGAAATCTAGTTCCCTCCCCAATACATACGGGGAGGGTTAGGGTGGGGTAAAACTGACGCGAAAAACCAGGTGAGTAAACTATTTCAGACTTGTGTATACACCGTAGCCTTAAAAAGGGGAATTTAGGGGGATTTACAAATCTCGAATACAACACCATAAAAGTTTTCAGACATTCTCTAAAAGGAAAAATGGCCTCTGAGTTTAACTTAATTCTCAAAGGTCATTTCAAAATTCCTAGCATAATTAGTAACGGCTACATTTTTAGAATATGCAAACTCCATCTGTGCGTGAGCAAAACACAACAAATCCTTTTTCAGCCTTGATTCAATTTTGGCAGGATGTGAAAGTAGTTGCCGGGCCTTATTGGTATCCAACAAAAGCAGAAGGAAGAGCATTTTCAGATGTGATTCGCTCATGGGTAATGCTCATTCTCTTAGTATTATTAATAGTCGTAATTGTCGGTGCAAATGCTGCAAATAGTTACTGGAATCGCTATGTAATTGATATCGTTATTGAACAGAGAGACCTTGAAAAATATAATACTACTTTATGGCTGTCCAGTGTCATTATTGTCGGGATGGTCTTGTTAGTAACTCTTTTGAGATATGTTAGAAAAAAAATAATTCTTGACTGGTACAAATGGCTCAATCTTCATGTTTTAGAAAAATATTTAAGCAATCAAGCTTATTATAAAATCAATTTTAAATCTGATATAGATAATCCAGACCAACGCTTATCCCAAGAAATAGAACCCATTACTAGTATTGGCTTGAGATTCTCTTCTTCTTTACTAGAAAAATCTTTAGAAATGGGAAGCGCTTTGATAATTATATGGATAGTTTCTTCACAAATCGCAATTTATTTAGTTATTTATACACTTGTAGGTAATTTAATAGCTGTTTACTTGAATCAAGGAATAAATAAAGTTAACCAAGAAGAAATTGCATTTAAAGCAGATTTTGCATATTGCTTAACTCATGTTCGTAATCACGCTGAATCGATCGCTTTTTTTCAGGGAGAAGATGAAGAATTCAATATAATTAAGCGCCGATTTAATAATGTTTTAAACACTGCTGAAACCAGGCTGAATTTAGAGAGGGGACAAGACGCTTTTGGTAGAGCATATCAGTCTGCCATTAGCGTATTCTCGATGTTTATTCTTACACCTTTATTTCTTCAGGATCAAATTGATTATGGACAAATTAACCAAGCTAGTTTTGCTTGCTTTATGTTTTCTAATGCTTTAGGAGAACTAATAGCCGAGTTTGGGATTTCAGGGCGATTTTCTGGTTATGTAAAGCGTTTAGCAGAGTTTTCAGATGCGCTACAGGCTGCTAGTAAACAACCAGAGAACGCCAGTACTATTCAAATTCTAGAAGAAGAACGTTTAGCTTTTGAGAATGTCACTTTACAAACACCAAATTATGAACAGGTGATTGTTGAAAATTTGTCAGTTGCTGTTGGGCCAGGTGAAGGGTTATTGATTGTTGGCCCTAGTGGTAGGGGTAAAAGTTCTTTGTTGAGAGCGATCGCTGGTTTGTGGAATGCGGGAACTGGTCGTCTAGTGCGTCCTCCCCTAAAAGAAGTATTATTCTTACCCCAACGCCCTTATATTATTTTAGGGTCTTTGCGCCAACAGTTGCTCTATCCTCACACAGATAAGAAAATGAGCGATCGTGAACTTGAACAGATGCTGCAACAAGTTAACCTGCAACACTTACTTACCCGCGTAAATGGCTTTGATACTGAAGTTCCTTGGGAAAATATATTGTCGTTAGGAGAACAACAACGCCTCGCTTTTGCACGACTATTAATTACACACCCTAGTTTCACTATCTTAGATGAAGCAACGAGTGCTTTAGATTTAAATAACGAAAGTAATCTATATCAACAGTTACAATCAACGAAAACAACTTTTATCAGCGTTGGTCATCGAGAAAGCTTATTTAATTATCATCAATGGGTGTTAGAACTTTCACAAGAATCTAATTGGCAACTTGTTTCTATGCCAGATTATCAATTGCAAAAAGGGATTGTTGTTAAACCAGTTGAAAAGCAGCAAATTACGATAGATATTTACCCGAAAAATGAACTCAAAATCAAACCAGAATCAGCAGTGAACGCTACAATTATAGGGCTTTCTCATAAAGAGCTTCAGACATTAACAGACTATTCTCTTACTACCATCAGAAGCAAAGCTAGTCAAGAAAAGCCTGTGACTACTAAGAATGGTGTAACCTACCACTATAATAAAAACCCAGAGGTATTGAAATGGGTTAGACTTTCGTAACTATTTGTATATTTAAAAACAAGTGATGCTAACTAGAAAGCAAAAACAATTAGTTACTTATGAATCTATTACGATTTATGAAACACATTACAAATTTCCTACTTTAAAAAACCCAAAACTCAAAAAAGTTCAAAGGAAAATTAGAAAATGCCAAAGCTTAATTAAAGAAGGTACTAAATATAATTCTTATTTTTGGGGAATAATCAAATGGAAAAAAGAAATCAGTCAAGGAGAAACTTTAGTAGATGTTAAATTATTAATTAAAGACTATATTCAACTTCTGGACTTTTTAGAAGATTATAAAAATAGTTATCAAAACTTTTTATTAAAATTTATAGATGACTGGAAAAATCTATTTAACCAAAAATATGATGAAGTTAGAAAAGTAAATGAAGAAAGAAATAAGTTAGAGATAAAAAATCATACAAATCCTCAAATAATTGATAAGTTAAAATGGGAAGAAGAAGAAAATTTAAAATCTATATTGCTGTTAAGTGATACTAACTTATTAATATTAGAAAAAGTAAAGCTACTCAGTGAAGGGATTAAAAATTTAGCGAAAGATACCAAAAATCAAAAGCAAGCTATTCAGAAAATACTTAAAGATATAGAGGTGTATCAAGAAATTTATGAATACCAAGTCAGAGCTACAAAAATTCGTCAAGAAATCGCAAAAATAGCTGAAACAGCAATTAATTTAGAAAAGTCTCTACAAGATTACTTTAGTCCGTTTCAATCTTTAATAGATGATGTCGTAAAAGTAGATGCAGATTTTTACGCAATTGTAGGAGAAATCCAAAATTTAGCAAGTAGTACTTTAAATTCTCAAGTTGATTTATTAAGCATACAAGACACTAGTACTATGTCTCATGACATCCTAAATTTACTAGTAGCAAGTTATGATAAAAAAGATAGACTGCAAGATGCTTTTTTTCAGTCACAATTATTAGATTTTCAGGTTCATAACTTTGATTTTAGTAAAAATGAGATAACTTTAAATCAAGCGATTTACCTAATATCTAATTATATGTCTACTCAACTGGTTGCTCAAAAGAAAGTGCTAGGGATAGAAGAAGGAGATATTGTTTCTCCTTATGCTCAACTTTGTATCGAAAGAATAGCATTGGCTGAACAACCTAATAATACTGATATTGAGTTTGCTACAGAATTTAAAAGTAATTGGAATATTGATTATAGTAAATTGCAAAACCTTCTTACACAGTACAAGTGGCAAGAAGCTGATATTGAAACAACTAAATTAATGCTACAAGTCATGGGCAAGAATGATTGGAATGAAGTTTATAAAGAAGATATTCTTAACTTTTCATGTCAAGCTTTTCATAAAATTGATCAACTTTGGCAACAATACAGTCATGGTTACTTTGGCTTTAGTGTTCAGCAAAGTATTTGGGACGAAATAGGCGGTCAAATAGATTATGAAACAGAAAAAAGACTTGGCGATCGCCTGGGTTGGCGAAAAGAGGGAAATTGGTTAAATTACGACCAGCTAACTTTTAAATTATCCCCGACGACACCGATGGGACATCTACCAGTTAAATGGTTACATTATGACCAAAATATATTAGACATACCCCCACATTCATCTACAACCCCCCTGTCAATGGCAGCTTGGCGAGTTGGATCTTGGCTAGTATGGCAGATGCATTTATTTTTTACTCGTGCCAAAACTTGTCATGAAACTTTAACATGAAGAAATCGCACATTATTTAATAATAGGGGAGAAAGCCAATGAATAATATGAATTTATCTGATACAGAAATAGAAATTTTACTTTTTGGAAAATGGCGTTTTAATACAAATTGGGAAAAAATTTCTATTGAATTTAAAGATAATATGACTTATGAGCAAACTAGAATTCAAACGTTTCTTTTATCTAAACCTAGCGAATTTATCACGGGTAATAAATTTACTGGTGTATGGCACGTAAATGATAGAAGATTATGTTTAATTGTTAAAACTGTTCCTAAATCATTTTTCAATTTGCAATTACTGATATTATCTAGAGTAGATTTAGCAGATATGATAGCTAGCATATACTCTATATTTATAACAGAGAATTATGAAATTATTGAAATTGATAAATTAAAGTTTTTAATAAGTGACAAAAATCAGAAAATTGCTGGTATAAAAATCAATTAATACTTTTTTCATGCTTGTAATATTAACTTAAAAAATCTAGATAAAGTATTAAGTCTGTATAAGTTATTACGATTCTGTATTTTGGTAGTAGACTTATTGAAATTAATTTACAATATTTATTAATATAAATAACATTAATCTTATGCATAAAAAGCTTAGAGCTTGCAAAATTTATTTTTGCTAACCTAGTTTAGTGTAACTAAGACTAACTATAACTTGAATTTAACTCGTTTTTAGCTCACTTATGTATTCTTTTTGAATGGTTTGGTTTTCTGATAATGTGCATACCTAAAATTTTTAAAATACTATTATTATGGTGGATAGTGAGCGATGTTAACTCTTGACCCAACACGTAAAAGCTACCCATAATACTAACCCAATTGTACAGTCCATTTTTTGGTCTGTTAAGCGTTATTGTCGCATTACTTCGATTATTTGCTCCTTTAAGTATTAAAATACCACCAAAATTAAAACTACCGGATGCAATTAATTTGCTGCTATTAACGCTAGCCGTGATATTGGCAAAGGTGTAGCCTACAAACTTGAGACTTCCGGCAATACTGGCAAAATTATTGATATTACCATTAGCTTCTTTGCTGAGAGTGACTGTAGCGCCGTTAAAAGCTAAAATGCCAAAATTGAAATTACTTGTAGCTTGAAATCCGCTCTCGTTCAGGCTGATACCTAACGCGGTGAATTGTTTGCCTAAGAGAGTAACATCGCCTAAACCAAAAACCTTTTTATTAGTTAAATCAAGTTTAAAACTCGGAACATTGAGCTTTATAATATTGCCTAAATTAAGAGCTACATCATTAATTGAAACGTTCTGAGTGTTAAATGATAAAGTGCCGCTACCCAAAGATTGATTAAAAGCAATAATATTTGCTGTTCCTGTTGCACTTTGATTCTTCAAATTAACTGTGAGGTTCGGAATAGTCAAAGTCAAAAAACCTGCTATACTCAGCCGAACATCCCTCAGATTGACACTATTTTGAGTAACATCAAACATAATGCCAGCTAGGGTATTCCCAAAAACTGAAATTGTTCCTAAACCACTACCAATACCAGATTTTATATCGATACTCAGGGCATCAACATCAATACTTAACAGATTGCCTAAACTCAGATCAAAGTTTTTAAAGGTAGTATTGCTAGGAGTAATTTTAAATTCAACATTCGCAATTTCGTTGTCAAGAATTTCTAGATAACCATCTCCCTGAAGATACTGTTCACTAGGCGTTACCTTTAAAGATAAATCTAAACTATCGTCATCCGTTCCCTTAATTTTTAGAAATCCTAAATCAATTTCCAGAACTTTTAATGAACCAGAGATATTATTAAAAGTTTTATCTCCTTGAAGGATTAAGATTGCCTCATGCCCCCAAGCATTAATTTTGCCATTAATTTCTAAACCTTCTGATATCGCTTGAGCCGCAATTATTGTTGGAAAAGGAACATACTTAATTAAAGGATTGATTTTTCCGTCTCCATCCCCATCAATTGATTCGATGTTTAAGTTCACTAAGCTTTCTAAAAGCCCTAGTGCTTTCTTAACTAAATCGGTTGAATAACCTACTTGTTTGCTAAGAAAGGAAGCGACTGGCCCCCGCCACAAATCTATCAAGCTAACCGATTGCTTGGGATTTAAAATTAAAGCTAATCTTTCAGGATCATTAGTGTCCATCAAAAAAGCTACCTCAAGGTCTGTTTTCTCCCATTTCAAATCACCAATGAAGCCAAAGTTATCAAAGTAAGGAGGTAAATACGTTCCGCCTCCTTGAAACCTGATATTGCGAAGTTCAGTTCCTACCAATCCATAGGGATTATACCAAGATTTTTCACCTTGTTGGCAAAAGTATGCTGTTAAAGATTCGGGTTCGAGAGAGAGACTACCAGAGAGAAATAACTTAGGTTCTTTTTCTTGGGTGGGATCGTAGCCTTGCAGAATCAAATTTCCAGTTAATCCAAAGTTCGGCTCTAAATCAGCCCCAATATTTAACCCTATGAGCAAGTTATTAAAAGTAGCTTTAAATTGTTGCTGGGAAAATAGCTGAATATCGCCTGCAATATTACCTGTTAAACTAACTTGTCCTGCCGGATTAAAGCTAATTATCGCTCCTAAGCACCCAATTCCTAAGCTTCGATGAATAAAACTGCTGAAATTTGCCTGGAGATTATTGAAATCAATATTTCCAATAAAGTTAAATCCTTTGCTTAAGTTAATGGAACCTAATTTTAAATGTATAAACTCATGTTCAGTATCAGTGAGAATTAGCTCTGGGTTGCTTAATTTTAAATCGTTGATGATAGGAAGTTTACTATCTAAGTTGATAAAAATGAAATCTTTATTTAATTTATATCTTAATGTGCTTTGTTTACCAAAGAATAATTCAATATCTTGGTTATTTAATAATCCTTTAAAGCTGAGTTCAACTTCTTGAGAAGTTTTATAAATTTTATATTTTGGTGTAGATATTCTAATTTCAGGTTTGCCAAATACTTCAACGATGATTCTATCAAGCGCCACATTCATGTATGGGACTGTACTATGAATGCTAAAAGTTTTGTCTAAATCTAACTGCAAATCATGGTCAAAATCTAAATAACTTCTTGAACTTGAAGAAACTAAATTTACATCATCTGAAAATCCAAGTTTTAATTTGATAGCATTAGGCAAGGTCATTCCTGTTAAATCAATGCTATTAGCCATAAGTGAATTGACGAAAATTTTTTAACAGATTGTTTAGAGGTTATTTATAGAAAAGCTGCCAACTACTGGTATAGTTATTGGAGACGGCAAGTTTTTCTTTCTCACGATCAGTGTCCAACTAAGATTATCAGCAACTTACCATAAACCGTCCACAGTTTCACGGTATCATCACTACTGGCTGAAGCCACCATTTTACCGTCAGGACTGAAGGTAACTTGCCAAACTTTGGCTTAATCTCCTTTCAGAATCTACGGTGCAGGATGATTACGCTGCCATATCTAAGCAATTTTATTAACATTGGCGATCGCGATCGCTTGACCTTCGGGACTTAAGACCGCTGAATTAATTTTGCCATGAGTATCTTAGTCAACTTTATTATGAGTGTGAAGAAGTTTTGTTGAAAGATGGTACTAGACAAAAAGACATCTGCTCAACGCTTGGTGTGACTGAGCAAACTTGCGATCACTCTGGCTAACACCTCTGGTTCCACTGGTTTTGACACATGCTGTTGAAATCCAGCAGAGAGTGCCTGTTGTTGGTTAAAATCCCCAGCGTAGGCAGTAAGGGCGATCGCACGTCCGGCAGCAAGTTCTTGCACTTCATCCTCGGTATGAAAATCAGCGATGGGGTAAGTGCCGACAAGACTGGGCACGTTTGCGCCGAAATCGTAAACGACCTCTGCTTCATCCATTGCATCGTTGACTGGTTATGATTTCATCCTAAATGCCTTATCTGTCGCAAACATTTTTTGAATTGGTATTAGGTATAAAAATAACGCTGACGTAGACGCGTAAGTATAAAGCGGCTACTCTGCGGCCACTTTTTAAAGATTACCAAGTAATCCTTTAGCCAGGATGCTTGGCACCTTGGCGTAGCCCGTCGTAGACATCGCACGATTTAAATTTTAAATATATTCTGCAAAGGAGATTCGGACAGAGTGTGATTCTCTTAGTGAGTCACTTGGCAATGCCTGCGGTAAATGCTCGCCTACGCAAATCACGTCTACAAAGCCGATATAATTAACGTTACCAGAGGAGGAAGCAATAGCGTACCTGCCACTAACATCGCTACGAAAGCAGAGACAAGCACTGCACCAGCCGCACAATCTTTAGCAATTTTTGCCAAATCATGGTATGTCTGCTTAACGGTTAAGTCCACAACGGACTCGATCGCTGTATTTAGTAACTCTAATGCCAAAACTAAACCACTAGTTATACCAATTACCGCGATCTCTACCGCTTGCAGATGCAAAAAAACGCTTAAAGCGATCGCCATTGCACAAACACTTACGTGGATGCGAAAATTACGTTGAGTTTGAAAACTATAGCTGATTCCAGCCCAGGCATATTTAAAACTAACAAATAAATTAGAGGCTACTTTCCAGGAGAATTCCCGTTCGTTAGACACCAGTGTTTGTAACGAGGTAGGCGTTGGTGATGGAGAAATTTTTTGGGACATAGACTTAAAAACACAAGAACAGAGTTGCTACAGTGGGAATATTCGCCGATCTTAATGGCAGAATTAACTTTGAGGCAATCTTTAGGCAATTTTCCACAGAAGTATTATAAAAGTATTACCCAAAATTGACATTAAGGCATACATAAGCTACTGCTATTCCATGTCAATAGCAATACCGATTGTATTCAGCAATATCACTTGCTGTTTTAACATTCGCTCCAAACTTTTTTCATCAGGATGATCCCAGCCTAACAGATGCAATAAACCGTGAGCAGCTAACCAGGCTAGCTCAGTTGGTAAGCTATGTTCCTGTTGTTGAGCTTGGCGTTGTGCCGTATCTACAGACACAATAATATCACCTAAGTATAATGGGATAGAGGCAAGCATTTCTTTGCTTTGAGGAAAATCCACCTCCAAAGCTGCAAAGGCTAAAACATCTGTCGGCTTATTTTGCTGACGATATTGAGCATTCAGTTCTTGAATTTGGGAATCATCTGTCAAACGCAGCCCGATTTCATAACTTGGCGCTGGGGGAATCTGAGGCTGAAGTATTTCCAACCAGTGATTAAACCAGTTTTCCCAAGTTTCAGGGGTAATTCGATCATTAGTCTCGGCATTCTTTAGAGATGTTGTCGGGGACAACTCATAAAAATACTCCTCCACATATAGTTCAACTCTCAGGGGCACACAGTCTCCTTGTCTGAGGTTTACGATTTGTCGTTAATGAGTGAGGTAAGCAAGACCAACAAGCAGAGCTAAAAGCCCTACAGCAGTCAATCCAAAATGCTTTAAAGAAGTTCCACCCTTCCGCACCATGTTTCGCATGGCGAGTTTGACGTAGCTAGGTTGAGGTTCTGTTGAAGGTGAGTTGCTCATAGTTATTTGTCTACAGACTCTTTTATAACTGTAACAGTTGGTCTGGGATAGAATTGCGATCGCCCATATATTGCTAAGGCGTTTCTCAGTGAAACGCCTTAGCAATCGGGATGTTATGTAATAAGTGGCTTTATGCCAGAGTGTTTTCTACTAGTTTATTTTCTTGGCGCAGATAAGCTTGGATGAATGTATCAAGTTCGCCATTCATCACATCACCAATCGCTGTTGTTTCCGTGTTTGTACGCAAATCTTTCACCATTTGGTAAGGGTGAAACACATAGTTACGGATTTGGTTTCCCCAAGAGGCTTCCACCATATCACCACGAATTTCAGCAATTTCTTGGGCGCGTTGCTCCTTGGCGATGACCAACAGCTTTGCTTTGAGGCGATTTAAGGCTTTTTCTTTATTTTGCAGCTGCGATCGCTCTTCTGTACAGCGCACGGCAAGACCCGTGGGAAGATGAACAATCCGCACCGCAGTTTCTACTTTGTTAACGTTTTGCCCACCTTTACCACCAGAGCGAGTTGTGGTGATTTCCAAATCCTTGTCTGGAATATCCAATTGCACAGAGTTATCAATCTGCGGCATAACTTCCACCCCTGCAAAACTGGTTTGGCGTTTGCCGTTGGCATTAAAAGGTGAAATCCGTACTAAGCGATGTGTACCCATTTCCGATCGCAAGTAACCATAAGCATAGCGACCAGTAATTTCTAGGGTTGCCGATTTAATTCCGGCTTCATCACCCTCCGACTCTTCAGCTAAAGTTACCTTATAGCCGTGAGCTTCGCCCCAACGGGTGTACATCCGCATCAGCATAAATGCCCAGTCTTGAGCATCTGTACCACCAGCACCAGCACTAATCGTCAGTACAGCACCTTCCGCATCATAGGGGCCAGAAAGTAACTGTTGTAACTCCCACTGGTCAAGGTCACGATTCAGTTTAGTAATGGTAGATTCTGCTTCTTCGAGTAGTGCCTCATCGGTTTCTAACTCCAACAACTCAACAACTGCCTTAGTATCTTCCAGATTGGCGTGCCAGCGATCGTATTGCTGAAGATGAGCTTTCAGGTCGTTGAGTTCTTGCAGGGTTTGCTGGGCCTGGGTTTGGTCATTCCAAAATTCTGGCTGCGCTGATATTTTTTCGAGGTCTTGAATTTTGGCTGTCAGTGCAGGTACGTCAAAGATAGTCCTGGGTTTTACCCAGGCGGCTAGACAACGTTTCGATTTCGCGTTTGAGTTCTAAAACTTCCATAGTGCTTGTTGAATGATAGATAGAGCGCTTTGGATTTGAAAATTGCTCTTTATTCTACTTATGTTTCTTGATTTTAGCTGTAGTTGGGCAAATTTTCTCTGCACTACTTATATAAGTTACAAAAGTGACTTGAAATTATCAAGGGCTTCTTGGGTCACTGAAGTAGTGTGAAGCTGTTGCAGATAGGCTTTGATAAACAAATCGATTTTCCCGTTCAAAACCTCTGCCGCAGCAGTTGTTTCTACATTGGTACGTAAATCTTTCACCTTGGTGTAAGGATGCAAGATATATTCCCGGATGAGCTTGTTGGATAGAAGTTTTATTTGTCGGGGTTGAATTTCATCAAGCTGGACATTTTGGGCTAGTGCGTAGGCGTAGGCATCGCAAACAGTTTACTCTTGAGAATAGCCAGGGCTTTATCTTTGTTTTGCATCTGGCTGCGCTCTTCCTTACAAAATACACTAATCCCAGTAGGAATATGAAACACCCGCACCCATGTTTCTGGGCGGTTGACATTCCCCCGATGCCGCGGCAAAGTAATTTCTAAATGCTTCTCTGGAATCTCAAAATCAACAGACTCATCTAAAATAGGGCTGACTTCTACGCTGGCTAGGCAAGTATGCTGTTTGCCATTGCCATGAACAGGAGAAATTCGCTCTATTCTTGCATGAGTTCCTTGTTCCGATTTTAGTCAGCCATAAGCATAACGCCCTATAATTTCCAGGGTGGCATGTTTGAACCCTCCTAAATCACCTTCTAACTCTTCGACTAGATATACTTTATGATTATGATTTACTGCCCAACGATGGTATAGCTGCAATAACATAGCTGCCCAGTCTTGGGCATCTATACCTCCAACTTCAGCCGTAATTGCCAAGAATGCCCCCTTTTGGTCGCAGGGATCGGACAGGAATTGTTCTATTTCTAGTGTTTCGAGTTCTTGCTGGAGTTGAGTTAGGTTGGTTTGCACCTCTTGCAATAATTCCTCATCAGCAGATAATTCTAGTAGTTCTAATGCTGCCTTGATATCTTCTAGAATGAAGTGCGATCGCTGATATTGTTTCTTTTTAGCGTTGAGTGAATCAATTTCTTGAAGTGTCTGACGGGAAGTGAGAGAATTATGCCAGAAAGTAGGTTGAGAAACTAATTGATTCAAGTCCTGAATTCTTGCACTCAGTTCCGTCAGGTTAAAGACAGCCTTCAGCCTTGGTCAAGATATTAGACAACCTTTCTACTTCAATTTTGATGTTTAAGAGTCCTAGCATAGTTTTGCTCGCTTGAGGCTGAATTTATCTACATATTCTACTATTAAAACGATGTAAAAACCGTGGTTGCTAAAAATTCAACCACGGTTTTAACTTTATAAGACTTGACTTTTGTTAGTATCTACAGACAACTAATCGCGGCCATTGATGGCAATTAGCAACCGCAAGATAAAGACAAACAAGTTTATGTAAGTGAGATACATTGACAAAGCAGCAGGCAGATATTGGTCATCGCTGTAAGTACGGGGCAAGATGTAAAAATCGACGACAGAAACCCCAACAAACAAAAATACTCCTAAACCGGAGATGGCAATTTCTAACCAATTTGGCGTGTAAACACCAAACATGGCAAAGCCGAATTGGGCAAGGCACACAACCACCAAGGCGATAACGCCGAGATTGATGGTTTTTGTCAAAGCCATCCCATCTTGTTCAGAAAGATTTGAACCAATTTGACGAGCAGCAATAAAGGTGACGCCACAACCAAGGGCAGCCAACCCAATACCTTGAATGCCAACACCTTGGGATCTCAAGGCGACAAATACCAAGCCACTGAGGGTATATCCAGACAAGAGGCTGTAGGTTGCCAACAGGGGTAGTGCAAGCCCCTTATTACCTTTTTGGGCAACATTTTGGGCAACAAAGAACAAAATCAACTCCAAAATCACCGCACCAATGAATGTGGGAAAGAATATTCCGGGGTTAGTACGGATAACTCCCAAACCGCCGTAGGTTCCTAATGCGGTTAATACCAATCCACCACCGACGTAGGGGAGGGCGTTGGCGATTACGTTAGGACCAACGAGGGCTTGAGATTTAGCCTCACGGATAGCTTCACGAAAATTACTGGTATTGCTCATATTGAAAAACAGTTTTTCAGGAAAACGTTGTGCTTATTCCTATTGTTACCAATCTTTGCGGTTAACAGCCAACGATTTAATATTGTTGCAAAATCTGAAAGGTAGCTTCGTTGTTAAAAATTGGAATCGTCACTCTCTGAGGATTCCACTGGATCTTTAGTACTGATAGCATACTCTTTAGCCTTGATTGCAAAGGGAAAAGGCAAAGGCAGGGAAACGTCATTTGCAAAATAAGACCAGCGACTTCGCAGAGAGTGGACAAAGTGAGCTAGCTTGTCGCCCTTGATTTCTGGGTGATGAATCAAGGCTATTTCTAGGATTCTGGCTTTTCCAGCTTGCCTGCTGCCATTGTCAAGGCGAGACTGAGTTTTTTGTAATATTGTTGTGCCTCGTTCAGTATACAACGCCTTTCTAACGCTTAGGTAGAGCGATCGCTCCCCATGATCACACACACCCCGCCATCGGTAAACACCACTGCGTCGCTCACCAGGAGAATCTTTAACAATAGCAACTGGTACTTCACCACCATCTGCAATTCGTAAGCGCACAACCCACAGACGATTGATTTCTTGTTGTGAAAGGTACTGTTTTAGTGCTTGCAGTGGGTCATTAGTAAGTAGATTTTGGTTTTGTAGCCAGTTCAGCATTTTGCGGGCATTTTGCGCCTCTGCCATGAACAGCACACGCGGGTATTCATTATCAGTAATTGGAGTATTGAAACACTCTTGTAAACATTCAGCAACAAACTTATTGATTAGCCTTTGTTCTTTCGTTTGCTCTTTACGCTTTTGTTCATCATCAAGCTCTTCATTACTTTCATCAAAAGAGTTTGGATTCCAGTCTTCATTCAAAAGATGTGCAAGTCCGAAAGGATATGACACCCAACCTTGTTTATTCCATAAATCAGGAGTTGTTAATTCTACTTTAGCTGTTATTGGATTAACTCTGATCATTAAAGCAACAGTTTTGGGAATGTTTTCAGCATTGGTTTTGCGGGTACGGCGTAGAACATAAAAGCACGTTAACCAGACATCAGGATCAATGCCATCTTTTTTGGAATTAATTAAAGGAGTATCAGGTAAAATCCCAAATTGCCTTAGTAAGTCTGATACTGCTCGTTTTACTGGTTCCAAACCGGATGTTTTCGGTTTTTCTTCACCAGCTTTTGTAATATAAGTTATCCGATGAATATGTTGGTTGAGATAGCCTGCCTTCATTGCTCCAATTCGCCACGCCAACTTGGGATCAGCCTCGGATATACGAGGTTTCAGTCTAATTTCGATTAATGCCCCACTTAGTTCTTTAGTTTTGGGTAGAAAAGCGATAATTTGATTAATGCGCTCTACTAATAAATTAGGACGTTGCTGTTGATAAGTTTTCCTTGCTTCAGAAAAATGTTGAATTTCCAGGTCTTGTGTAAGGTCGCCAACATGTTGAGTCTTGATATATAAAGAACCGTAGAAACCTTGATAGATGTTTTCTACCCTTGTGGGTGATAAATACAGTAACTGGCAAATTTCAGCAATTAGTGCATCACGACATTGTGGAGTTTCCCACAAAATCAGTATGGTACGGAGAGTATTTTCAGCTTCACGAAATACTGCTGGCGCTGCTAGTTTTGGTCGCAGCATTGGGGTGTGTGAATGATTTGGATTGTCAGATTTCTTGGCTTTTTTTGGCTGGGGAGATTGGATATCTTCGTCAGCAAGGAGAGGAACAATTTTCTGTTTGGGTTTCTCCAAAGGCCAGAAAATATAAACGTTACCTGTCACCCTTTCAGCCTCACCCACTCTCTGAACAGGGAGACGTGCTTCAATAGCTTGATCTAAACTAGCCAAATCTTGTGGACTGACACCAGCAAAGCACGGTGGTTCTCCTAATTTAGAAGTGTAGGCGATCGCAGCCTGAATACCACTAGGAATTGTGTTTACACCTGACCAGTTATAATTTGGGTTAGAAACGAAATTATTTGCGTCAGGAAGTTGAGAGTCATTGAGAGAAAGAAGATTGCTGATGGCTTGAGGCCACTTTACTTCCTTTCCATAACGGTTCATCATCAGTGGAATAAAGCAAAAGGGTTGGCGTTGTCCATCTAACCAGCGACGGTTATCACCAATATGAGCTTTAACGCCTGGATAAGGTACTTTCAGAGGTTTAGTCAGCCAACGTCGAATTGATAAATGATGATAAACAATAGGTTTTTCGCGCCAGGGAACTGTTTGCAAAACAAACTCAATGACAAATGAAATGTATGCTGTTTCTGTGGTTTCCTTTCCTTTTATTACCGTAACTTCACTGGGAGGCCATGACATCAACTCAGCACCTTGGAGGCTGACCACTCGGTAAAATGTCAGTTGATACTGCTCATCAACGCCAAAGGAAACTGTTGGTTTTTGGAGAAACTTCTCGGCAAGGTAATCTGGAATTGCTTGGTAAAGGTTGCTTGTTTCGACTTTGTTTTGAGGATGGAGTAACTCATAGGTTTGTGAATTTCCCCATTGCCAATCATCATTATTCAAATTTGCAAGCTGTGACTCAACATCCTCCAAGGAACTAAATTCTTCTATTAACCAATCTTTGATCAAGTTACCCAAGTCAGAAATGTCTATGGTTTCTGTTGCTAATAACCAAGGCATATTGTCTTTTTGCCAGCCATTACGCAAAGTCTTGATAATTTTGGGAAAACTACCAACTACCAGGGGATCGAGGGAATAAACTGGTACGGCCCGATAACTTTTACCTTGGAGTCTGGCACGCTGTTGAGCAAGGTTGTTGGCGACTTGTCGCCATGTAGTAGGGACATAGATTGCATAAAGTTCGCATGTTGGATTCGTTGCAGTAAGTTCCCAAGCACCAGGAAGAATAATTTTAGTCATAGTTTAAGTTTCTTTCCCTCATTTGTTTCAACGCATTTAAAAAAGCTCCATAGAGCGATCGCGCCAGCACATCCTCACCTTCTACATAGGGTTCCAGCACCTTGATGATGGCAACCAAAAGTGAAGTACTTTCGCTGTCTTGTTCGCCAATGGCTGAATTTGGGGCAAATTTCACATCTATAAAATGGACTACTGCTGGTACACCACCACGCACCAAACGCCCGATGATTTGCCAAATACTCACTAACTGAGTCCAGCAAAGTACCGATCGCTCTCCTTGTGTTAGTTGCTTAAAAGCCCATGCTGTATAGTTCAGATTGACCATTTCGGCAACAGATTCTGGTAGAAAATATCTGCAACCTGAGTTAGGGTTAGGTTCCCCGATATTGATTGAGCTTCTTCGTAAAGAGTGGAGTCTTTTTCGTGTTTCAGCGCCCAAGCGTTGAGTTGCTGAACAGTAGATTGCCAGTTATCAGGTACTGGCATAGGTCTATTGAGGAACAGCACTGCACCGAATGCAGCTTTACCTTGAGCATTCAAGATGTTGTGACCCCGCTCTAGAGCCATCAAAGGAGCAACTACAATCTGGGTGCGTAAATGTTGTAAATTCCTGATTTCGCTTCGCAGAATCCCATGAAGATGAGTAGGAGCATTGTCACGACGGAGGGTAGCAATACCGTCATCGTTAATGTTTACGTCGAAACGGTAGCGCGATTGTAAGATAGACATGGCCCACTCGGATTCATCGTAGCTACCCACGACAATCAAGATGCGATCGCGATCGCTCCACCATTCTGGTTGCTGTTGTTTTCGCTGTTCTAAATCCTCAAATACCCCATCTAGAAAACTCTCTCCACCTCTTACCGAGTCGCACATAGCCTCGACCATTTCTTTAGCAGCAAGTTTGCGTTTTGCAGGTGGTAATCCTGATAAAGCAATATAGTTGGCTTGCGGATTCTGTTTGGGACTAAAGAAAAATTGACTCTCAGCTATACCTGCCTCACCAGTTCTAGGTTGCAACAATATAGTGGGTTGTATGTTGATGTGATAGGCAGGCGAACCTGGAGCGTAGCTAGTACCTGATATCAAAACAGTATGTGAACCCTCCCAATCGTCAACTGCAAACAGTTTTGGGAAATTTAACAGCAACGCACGACCTACACCTACATAGCGGAAATAGTCCAACTTGCCAGCTTTTTTAGCACTACGTTCTTGCTTATACAAAAAACCTAGAATATTTCCCACTGGCGATTCTGGTAAAACTGGGAGGAAGTCATCCGGTGGACGATGTAAAAGGTCTTGGCTTGAGTCGTGCAAGTTAATTACTCGGCCGAGGTCGCTCAGATTATCAACTATAAAACCCAGGCGGTTGTCGAGTATGGTGACTAAAATCGCAAACTGGAGATTTCGGGTTAGTTCCTCAAATTGAGTCTTATCTGGTAGGGAAAGATTATGGATTTCTATCCATCTTTTGCACCAAGGAGCAATTTCAGCTAAGGCTTGACGGTCATCTTCCGCAGTTAGTATTGTCAGCGCCAAACCTGAAAGTTCACCACCACGACGGGGATTGAGCGGATGTTGTAAAAATCCATCTAGTTGATCCATCATTTGTTTGCGGCGGCGACGTTGCTCTGTGGGAGCCAAGTCTGCTTCAATGATGCGTTTACGTCGTTCTTCCATGATTTGTTGGCGAGTTAGTTTCGGTTTTGCTAAGACAGGAATCTCAGGCGGATCAACTAAGTCACGGATAATCCGAGCAAATAGAGAACGACCTGTAAAAGGAAGTGGCCCCAACCACGCAACCAATTTTGAGTGGGTGAGGAGTAGGTGATAGATGCGGTTAGTAGCATTTTGGGTATGGTAATGTGCGCTTGTCCAAGCAACAAAGCGATCGCCTGCCATATCACTGCGATCGGAATTGTAAATCGTGGACTGGTTAAGTCCGAGTTTATTTAAAAATGAGTTTCCAGAACCATCGACTAAGACTTCATCAGGGGCAAACTCTTCGTCAAACTGAATCTGCACGTGATCGGCTTCGTCAACGAATAGATACTTACATTCTCGATAAACAGCCTCAGCAAAGGTCAAGTCTTGTTCAAATCCTTGGCGGGGTACACGAGTATGAATGAAACTAGCAGGGGTGAAAATCCAAACAAAAGCTGTAGCAATATCGTGTTCTAAATGGTGACGTGGACATTTGTAATAAAAGGGACAAGTGTATTTTTTATCGCTTTCCTGCCAGTCTTCATCATCAGAATCATCATTATCAGCTACAAGAACTTTTTGATAAAGCTTGTGACAAGGTTCGTTGCCAAATTCCCACTTATCTTCTGATTGCACTAAAGCTAAAAGTGGGCAGACTGGGCTGAACCAACGCCAAGCTGGGTGCATCCCTCCCTTAGTAATTTCCTTACCCTCACTTTTGAGAATAGGTTCGTAGACTTTTGCCAGTTGCTCTTGGCGCTTACTACCCAACACTGGTGCAGCAGGAATTCCTAATTTGTGGCAGAACAAGGAAGCGAGACGCACTGCTGTAGCAACATCATTCACCATCAACCCACAGCGATCTCCCTGTTTAGCGAAGAAGTAAATCATAATTTCCAACAAAGTAGACTTGCCCACATTCAAAAGCCCAACAATGTGGATAAGACCCTCTAAAGTTAGCTGATTACCGTGCTGGAAATTATCTGATTTAGCATCGTATAGCTGGAAGAAGATATTTTCCAAGCGGTTACGATAATTTTCTTGTTGCCCAAACTGGGACAATTTATCGTCCATTTCTTGGGCAGCTAGTATTAATTCTTCACGGGTAACGCTACACTGTGGATTCTGCTTAGTCCGTGTGCGACGAAGGGTTACTACAGATGAAGGTGCTATATTAGCAACTTCCTTGGGAATATCAATCGGAACCTCAACTGGAGAGTTACCTTTTTGGGAAATCTTGGCATACCACCGTCCCTCATCTGCTAATTTGACTTTTCGTTGTCTATGCTGTGGAGTTTTTAATAAGGTTGGGAGATATATCTTCTCTAAACGAGTTGGGTAGGTACTGGATGGAATAGGTTGAGGAACATTCCTTGCCTCTTCAAGGTTGTAGATTCTAATAATTTCAGGTAAGTTGATGTACTCCTGAAGAACTCGCAGCCATTGTCTGCCTTTACGCTTAATCAAATAGAAACGAGCATTTTGTATAAGTTGCCAGTTGCGATCGCTTTGTAGTTGTTCAACTGGAAAGCGATATCCCTTCAGCAAAGCTTCCACAGAAGTAGCAGGTTCTTCTGGTGCTACTTCCTTAAGTAGGGTTAATCCCAATTCCACATCAGCAATGAGTTGGGCAAGACGCTTAAGTTCTCGCTGTTGTACCTTAGTATCTGCGTTAACTAAACTAGATACTATATGCTGTTGTAATTCATCCGAGTTGCGGAGTTTTTTACACAGCTCCTTGCGCCAGCTAATGGTATCACGCATTATTTTTTCTTCCCTAAAATTGCTTGAGCCTGAGTGATGATTTCGCTAAATAAGCGCAAGCGCACCCCTTCAAGTTCAGGTTCTAGTTGTTCGCGCACTACCTTTATTCGTAAATAGTCTTCGCGTTCATCTGGAAAAACTACAAAGGTTTCCGTTGCATCACGCCGATACTGCACCTTTCGCAAACGTTCTTCATCCACGGATGACCAATCTTTAAAATCAATTGCCCAACGAACTTTGCGCGGGAACTCTACGAGTAAGTCAAATTCATCGACAAAAGGCCAGAGAGTAACGCGCAAACCCAATTTTGTCAGTTCTTCTTGAAGTTGAATTTCCCAAATTCCTGGAAGCGTACCGTACAAATGCACGCCAGGGGTAACAGCTTTCCAGTCTGCTGCTTTTTCTTTAGAAATAGGTGGCAATGGTTGAAAGTTGCCGATTGCACAAAGTCTTGCACACCAAAGGTTACGGCAGGTATATGTACCATCAGGGCGTTGGCGTTGCACATACTTGCAGCGCGGACACAGATGATAGACGCTACCCTCTGCCAACTTATCCATATCGACATAGATTTCTAACCGTGACAATAACTCACGCAGTGGTTTGAGTTCAGGTAAACGTAGCTGTTGCCGATATTCTGAGTAATGAAGAGTAGGTTTAGGAATGATTAGTAGTCGAAAAGCGCGATAAGCATCTTCTAGCTGATTTCCCCGACAGTATTCCAGTACATCTTTCAGTACTGACTCTTGTACCTGTGCCACGACATCATTACCTGAAACTTGCCATTCTGTAGCAAAATCGGAAACTACTCCGTCTTCTATAACGCTGACATCTGGCGAAAGATATTTAATCTCTTGGGCTGGTTTCCAAGAAGTAATTGATGTTTCCGCCCAATCAAAAAATTGGGGTAGGTTCTCTGGGGCTTGTTCTCCGCGTAGTAAAGAAGTTAAGTACATACGGGACATACCAATACGAAGGGCTTCTGGTACTTGACTTCGCTTTTCTAGATCAAGTTTTTCCCACTGCACCACACCAGTAGCTAAATACCGCAGAGTATCGGTAATAGATAGCTGTAAGGAGGGTTTTTCCGGTTCAAATGTGAGGAGGCGAAGACTGCGGGCGCTGTGGTCATCCCATTCCACATCGATACCGCGCATAGTTTGCAACCACTTCTGAACTGTTGCTTTCTGACGTGGTTGCATTCCGAGTTCTTGACACAACTCTTCTAGAGTTGGCCCTTGTTTATGGATACTAAACCATTGCTGAAGTGCATCGAGAATTTTTTGCTGGTGTTTGGTGATTTTCATTGCTCACCCTCCTGTTTAGCAGAAGTGTGACACCCAACAAACTTGCGTGTCAACAAATTGTTTCTATGTTTCCACTAAGTTTCCGAAGTTTCCATTTTACATGAATTGAAATCTCCCTCTATACCCAACTAAGTACAAATTCCCATAAAAATGAGTCGGAATTCTGTTTTTTATAGCTTGGGTTTCCTTGCTCAACCCAACTTCAAATTTAGATTTTCGATTTTTATTAATGACGGTGTGGATTAAGAGATAAAATTTTACAGTCTCTTTTGCAATGAATTCAGTGCCGCTCCACGTTACGCTCAGTATGACAGATGGCTATTAGATCAGTAATGCATTGTTCAGCATAAATAGCTAGTTTTTGTTGCAAAAGCTAAAGATTATGTGCCATTCAAGAGTTATCTGAAAAACAAACATAACCTGCAACAGAGAGGTTAGCAAAATCATGCGTACAAATACTGAATTGCGGAGTGTGACCCCTGACAAGTTCAGTGAAACGACGATGGCTTATTCAGGCTTGACTAAGGAAAATAATGACAGCTTAAAAGAAAATATACGCAACTCCATTTTCCCAGGAATAGGAGTTACAACAAAGGAATGTATATGGCAACAAGTGAGTCCTCTTTACGAACTGATGGTATAGAATTATTACACTTGTACCACCAGAATCCATCTATTAAACTTCGTAATAAACTTGTACAGTTACATACTGGTTTAGTACGGAAGATGGCTCATAAATTTAGCCATCAATGTAATGAACCTTATGAAGATTTAGAACAAATCGGTTATTTTGGTTTAATTAGGGCAATTGAGCGTTTCGACCCTAGCCAAGGATATGCTTTTAGTTCCTTTGCTGTGCCATACATTCGCGGTGAGATGCTGCACTTTTTGCGCGATCGCAGTACTCTATTAAAAATTCCCCGTCGTTGGCAAGAATTATACAATGAAGGGCAAAAGATTCGCAAGGACTTGGCAATGTCTTTAGGTCGCCAGCCCAAGGATGCTGAAATTGCCAGCCACCTCCGGGTATCTGTGCAAGAATGGCAAGAAACCAAGTTAGCTGCTCAAAATCGGATGCCTTTGAGTTTAGATGCGACCGCGGTTAATTATGTTGATTGCCAAATAACCTTGGGCGAAGCACTTCCTTGTCCTCGTTCTCATGTGCTTCTGCAACAAGAAGAAGAACGCCAACAACTCCAAGGCGCAATCAATATGTTGGAAGAAAAGCCTCGGATGGCAGTTGAAATGGTATTTCTAAAGGAACTTTCTCGCAAGGATGCTGCTAAAAACATTGGTACTAGTCCAATGACAGTAACACGGTATCTGCAAAAGGGAATTCAAGATTTGATTTGCTATTTACAACCACAGGTAATGCCCACTGGCTCGTAGTCGTACTGAGTCAAAAATCTAATGACTAATGATTAATGACTAATGACTAATTATCTAGATTTTAAATCAGCGATCGCACCTTTGGTCATAGCAGCAATAGCTTGATCTGTCGCTTTTGGCAAATGATAATATTTACCGCCTGCTGTTTGCGATAATTCTTTGGCAAAGCCAGTAGACACAAATTTACTTTCCGTATCAATTACTAATAGTTGCATCCCCAAACCACGGATTCTGGCAGCAATTTCTAATAATTCTCCTTTGATATCTGGCTTTTCTCCTGGTTCTATCGGTTCACCTAAAGAACGCGCTAAGGGAATATTACCCCGTCCATCGGTGATAGCTACAAGGACAACTTGCCCAATATCTCCACTCATTTGGGCATTTAAGCCGACGCGCACAGCTTGGGTTAAACCATGCGCTAAGGGTGAACCTCCACCACAGGGCAACCTTTCCAAGCGGTTACGTGCTAAGGCAATAGAACGTGTTGGAGGCAATAACACTTCTGCCTGTTCTCCCCGGAAGGGAATTAATGCTATTTGGTCGCGGTTTTGATAAGCTTCCGTCAACAGTTGCATCACCGCACCTTTAGCCGATTGCATTCGATTCAGGGCCATTGAGCCAGAAGCATCTACCACAAATACTACTAACGCCCCAGCTTTGCGTACTAGGCGTTTCGAGCGAATATCAGGCTGTTCCACAATCACTTTTCTATCTGGTTGTCTTTCTCTTCGCGCTTTTTGATAAGGAGCCGCAGCTCTCAGCGTGGCATCTACTGCAATGCGTCGCGCTTTTCCTTTGGGCAACATTGGTTTAATGTAGCGTCCCCTGTCATCGGAGAATATGACGCTGCGACTACCAGATTTACCTTGTCGCTTCGCTGTTTGAGTAAAGTAAAGCACGCTGTCATCAAGAATTACCCCTTCTGGATCAAAGATAAATTCTTCTGGGATGCTAGGGGGTTCTTGCTCTTGATTTTCTTCCTGTTCTTCTTGTTCTTCTTGTTCCTCTTCTGATTCGTCTTGGGGTTCTTCTTGATTCTGTTGTGGTGGGGGTGGAGGCGGAGGTGGTGCTTGATCTGGTGGCGGTGTCTGCACAACTGTGGCGCGTGGTACAATTACCAATTCCACAGCACGGCGCAAATCTTCGGCATTAACTGTTGTTCGTCCCTCTAAAGCCGCAGCCGCTTTGGCAACCCGCGTGGCGAATAACTCGGCGCGATGTCCCTGAACTCCGCCGCGAATTGCCTCATCTACTAAGTAGGCAATTTGTTCGTGGGTGATGATTACTTCTTTTAACCATTCCCGCGCCAAGATGATTTGGGTTTTGAGTGAGTCTAAATCTTCGTTGTACTGTTGGAGAAAGTCTTGGGGAGATTTAGAATAAGCGATCGCTTGTTCAACTGCTGCTACTCTTTGATCTAAGCCGAGTACACCGTCAGCAGAAAGTGCGATCGCAATTCTATCTAATAAATGCTCCCGTAATCCGCCTTCTTCTGGATTGTAGGTGGCAATAAATAAGGATTTGCACGGATGTTGAAAACTAATCCCTTCCCGTTCAATCTGGTTACGTCCCTCAGATAATACTGTTAAAAGTTGATTTGATATTTGGTCATCTAATAAATTAATTTCGTCTACGTACAGTACACCACGGTTTGCTGTAGCGAGTAACCCAGGCTGAAAAATCGTATCACCTTGCTTTACCGACTTTTCAACATCTACTGAACCTAATAGCCGGTCTTCGGTGATACCTAGAGGAATTTGCAAAAAAGGTGCAGGGATAATTTCGACAGGCACATCTTGAATGTCTTTCTCTGCGTACTCCGTCAAAAGTTGATCGTCCCATTCTTCTGGGTGGTTGGGGTCACAATTACTGATTGAACCTTTGACAACTTCTATCGGCGGTAGTAGAGCGTGGATAGCACGAGCCATTACAGATTTTGCCGTACCGCGACGACCTGCGATCGCCACTCCCCCCAAACCAGGATCGACTGCGGCTAATAGCAAGGCTAATTTAATTGCTTCTTGACCGACTACAGCTGTCAAGGGAAAGGCAGTTATGGTGGGGTTGATAGTAGGCGCAGGCATTGTTTTTTCAATAGCGAGTCTCGGCCTTTAGCATACCAATTTCTGACACATTTATAAATAAGATAGGATTCAGTCATAAGACAAAAGAGTAAGTTTTATGGCTTATAGTGATTTTAAACTTATTGAAGTTATCGATTCTTTTGAGTTAGTTATCCACGAGTCGTCTGGACTATTTGCAAATGTACAGGAGCAAGACTGTAGTGATTTATTATCTACTATTTTGAGGGAAAATGTTGATTTAGCAGTAGCGATCAGTTCTGAAAAAGCTCGTAGTGAAATGATAATTAGTCCAATCTTATTAGAAATTAGACGCAAATTTAATTATGAAATAAGCTTTTTTTCGGGAGTTGATTTTACTGTTGATAGCCAGCGAGGATTAAACGGATTTTGTGATTTTATTTTGAGTCTTTCTTCGGAGCAGTTGCTTGTACGCAGTCCGGTAATTGTCTTAGTAGAAAGTAAAAATGAGAATTTGAGGTCTGGTTTAGCCCAATGTATTGCCGAAATGGTAGCGGCTCAGTTATTTAACGAGAGAGGTGGGAATCAAATCAAAGCTATATATGGTGCTGTTACTATCGGTACTATCTGGCAATTTCTCAAGCTTGAAGGCAATGTAGTTTCGATTGATTTGAGTGAATATTATATTAAGGATATTAAGAGGATTTTAGGTATTTTGTATGGTGCGATCGCGCAAAGTAAACCGTAAATTATTTATTTCTTTTACAAAATCTTCATAAAAAACTATATTGACATCCAGCATTAGCTATGCCAATCTGTATTTAAGACAGCAAAGTAACCGCACTCTAAAGCGCAAGTTTTTGGTGTTGTCTCAGCAGCAGAATTCCTTGTTTCCTGCCAAGCTTCGTGTCATCCCTTCGGCTGAGTATTTAGCCTAATGCCAAGTCAACTGATTGAGTAGACTTTTAACGGGAAGATGAGATGTTTGGATAAATGTTCAGGGGAAAGGATGACGCGAAACTTAGTAGGAAGCCAGGAGTTCTACGGCTGAGACTTGAACCAAACGAAAGCGTACATAGCAAATTTTTTGTATGGAAAAATTAATTTTTTATTAATTCTCTCTACAGAAATTTGTTATCTGTAGATGCCTAATATTCCAATGCTGTTCCAAACAATAAGCGAAATGGAACATCGGCAAAATGAATTCCAAACAAAAACGTAATAAGAAGCAGCAACTCATTGATTTTTATGGTTCTTGCTGTTGGTGGTGCCGTCAAAATACCCCACAAGCAAATCTGACATTTGATCACCTTTTGCCTAAGAGTCGTGGCGGTTCTAATTCTTTTGAAAACTTACGACTTTCTTGCTTTTCATGTAACAATTCTCGCGGAAACAGTCTCTATCCGCCTCTCCGGCTCAAGAATAACTGTTTCTAGGTAGCATCTTAATTTTATTAGGCTCTGATCTTATAAGGTGGGCATCTTGTCCGCCTTTTCAATTGAATTAACTACCAAAAAAAGGAACAAATCAAAATGCATAAAATTCTAATGTTCAATAATGAAAAACTTCTACGTCGTGCGCTTACACATCGTTCTTACGTCCATGAAAACCCCGGAGAAGGCGAACATAATGAACGCCTAGAATTCCTCGGTGATGCTTTACTGAATTTCTTAAGTGGCGAGTATCTATATAGTTGTCACCCAGAAATGGGAGAAGATGAATTAACACGGCGGCGTTCGGCGTTGGTAGATGAGAAACAATTGGCAAAGTTCGCTGAGGAGGTAGGCTTAGACTTTAGAATGCGGTTAGGAAAAGGCGCTATTCGAGACGGAGGCTACCAAAATCCCAATTTACTCAGTAGTACCTTTGAAGCAGTTCTTGGTGCTTACTATTTGGATAATGATTCTAATATTGAAACAGTTCGCGCAATTATAGAACCACTATTTGATTCTGTAGATCCTAAGCATATAATTTTGCCTCGTTCTAATGTAGACTCAAAAAACCGCTTTCAAGAATGGGTGCAACGCAACGTTACTCCAAATCCCCCAAAATACTTTACAGACCAAATAGGAGGCCCTTCTCATGCGCCAGAATTCATAGCCAAAGTATTGGTAGATGAAAAGATTTATGGAGAAGGTAAGGGACGCAATAAAAAAGAAGCTGAAAAAGCTGCGGCTGAAGATGCGCTAGCTAAGTTGAAAAAACAAGGTTTATTGTAGAGTTTATGCGTTTATAAATTTTGATAATTTTAAAATTAAGAGCTTCCTAACACTGAAAAACCGCAAAAAAATGAGGATGGTATACGCCACCCTCATTTTATTTTTTGTTACTTTACTCATTTCCAGATAGTAACCAGAAAAGAGTCAACTATTACAGTTGCGGTACGTACTGTTGCTTCTCAGGTACTTCAGTGTACTCAGCTACAATCTGGCGGAATTCTTCACCATCAATGGTTTCTTTTTCAATGAGCAAATCTACTAAGCGATCGGTGACAGTGCGATGGTCACGGATGATCTTCTTAGCATTGTCGTAGCACTGCTCAACAATTTCTCTGACTTGTCCATCAATGCGAGAAGCGATGGATTCAGAATACTCAGATCGGGTTGTCCAGTCACGACCCAAGAATACTTCTCCCTGCTGGCTTTCTAACGACAATGGCCCTAAGTCGGACATCCCGAAACGAGTCACCATCTGCCGAGCCATTCCCGATAACTGCTGCAAGTCTCCACCAGCGCCAGTTGTGACTTCCGCAGCGCCAAAAATAACCTCTTCAGCGGCGCGACCACCCAAAGCACCAGTAATTCTAGCTTTCAACTGAGAACGGGAAATTAATCCCTGTTCTTCGTTGGGAGTAAACCAAGTTAAACCTTGTGCTTGTCCTCGTGGAATCAGGGTAACTTTCTGTACTGGGTCATGGTCTTTTAATAAAGTCCCAACTAAAGCGTGTCCAATTTCGTGGTATGCAATTAAGCGCTTGCTCTTGCTATCTACCAAAGGAGTACCTTCCATCCCAGCGACTACCCTATCTACCGCATCATCAATTTCGCGGAGGGTGATTGCTTCCTTGCGTCTTCTAGCTGTGAGAATTGCTGCTTCGTTGAGCAAGTTGGCTAAGTCAGCACCAGTGAATCCAGGAGTGCGGCGAGCGATCGCATCTAAAGATACGCTAGGGTCTAGTTTCTTATTTCGCGCATGGACTTGCAAGATTTCCAAACGCCCTTTGATATCGGGTGCATCGACTGTTACTTGACGGTCAAAGCGACCGGGACGCAGCAAGGCTGAGTCTAGTACGTCGGGACGGTTGGTAGCAGCAATAATAATGATGCCGGTGTTACCTTCAAACCCGTCCATTTCGGTGAGCAATTGGTTGAGGGTTTGCTCTCTCTCGTCGTTACCGCCGCCGATACCAGCGCCGCGTTGCCGTCCAACTGCGTCGATTTCATCAATGAAGATGATACAGGGGGCGTTATCTTTGGCTTTCTTGAACAAGTCGCGGACGCGGGATGCACCCACACCAACGAACATTTCCACAAATTCCGAACCGGAAATACTGAAGAAAGGTACGCCTGCTTCGCCTGCGATCGCTTTTGCTAATAAAGTTTTACCAGTTCCAGGAGGCCCAACTAACAACACTCCCTTGGGAATCCGTGCGCCCACAGCCGTAAATCTTTCTGGCTGCTTCAGGAAGGTGACGACTTCTTGTAGTTCTTCTTTAGCTTCTTCGATTCCAGCTACGTCGTCAAATTTGACGCCGGTTTTTGCCTCCATTTGGAAACGCGCTTTAGATTTGCCAAAGTTCATAGCTTGACCTGGGCCACCAGGAAGGTTGCTAGAACGCCGGAACAAAAAGAACAACCCAGTAATCAATAAAACTGGAAAGATGAGATTGCCCAACAATCCCCAAATTGCGCCATCATTCCGTATGGGGTGAGCATCAAAACTAATAGCTTTCTCTTTGAGCTTGCTAATTAACTCAGGAGCATTAACAGGCAAATCCACACGCCACCTTTGGACACGATTTTCCAGGTCTGGATCGCGGGCTTCTATAATTGCTGTCCTACCGCCTTCGTAAAGATCCACACTGTTGACGCGATCGCTGTCCAAGTATTCTAGAAAGCGACCATAAGTCATGCGGGTATTAGCTGCATTCTTGCTCATGTCAGTAGGAGCGCCTGCAAAGGCCCCTTGCCAGAAGAAAAAGCCAATTACCAAAGCTGGCAATGTCCAGAGTGCTACGACTTTCCAAGAGAATTTCATTTTAATTTGCCTCTAGATGCCTATACAACTTGTTAGCTCTAGTAACCGAATGTTTATCACTCTGTTACTTTAAGCTGCTAAACGGATGTTTATAAATCCATTTTGTTTAATTTGATCTCTTACATGCAGTGCCATAAGCCGATTAGAGCATTATGGCGATGCCAACAAGAATCTTAATCAAAGTTAACTTAATTTTAATACAATATCGCACGAGAAAAGGGAGCGCAACGGAATGCAAAGACAGGAAGAATTTCTCCAGAATGCTCCTTGTATCGTTCCAGCCGCTCTCAATCATGATTCTGGGAGAGTAGGGAGTGAGGGAGATGAGGGGACAAGGAGATAAACAAAACTCCTAACTCTTAACTCAGCACTCAGCACTCAGTACTCAGCACTCCTAACGCCCAATCCCCTACTTTACTTCTGTAATTTTTAGAGTGTAAGGAAGATACTTGCCTTTTTCGTAAGAACCAACCCAAATTTGGTAACTTCCAGGTAGCCATTCACCAACAATGCCAGCATTTTTGCCATCAAAATCGTCATTGCACCAAGTACCACCAGGCCCTTTAATAATCATGGTGGTGTCTTCAGGACTTTGCACTTGCAGCTTTAGGTAGTCAAATTTACTTGTTAACGCTAATGTGTGGTCTGGTGTTTCATCCACAAATCCGGTACAAGGGCCAGTGGCTGTTTCGCTTCTCCCACCTACTTGACTCCCAGATATTGAGCCACCACTCATCCCGCGAACTGTCAGGGGGTCTGGCGAAAACTGAGGGCTAATGGTGACATCTCCAAATATCGTTGGCGCTTCCTGAGCATCAACCGCAGCATTAACTGTCGATGTGATGAAGAGCGTAACTATCATAAACGATAATCTCATCCCTCTATTGAGCGCTTTTGTCGGCATTGTAATTACGTTCGCTTCTAAGTGTTTTTGAAGACATGAATTTTACACACCAAGTTCCCAATATGAGAAGAATTGACTACCTATTTTAGATTTGAAACTGGGGATAATTCATTAGTAATTAGTCAATGATTTCTTGTTCCTATAGTTGCTTTCCCTTATGGATAGGGGCACACGTTTGTGCGCCCCTAAAATCTGAAATATTTCTAAAATCTGGAAGTAATCGCTACTTAGCTTCCGTTATAGCCCGACTCAAGCGCGGTTTATCTAAACCAATCTGATTTAGTAGTAACCAAGATTGGATTAAGTCTGGGCCATGAACATCTCCAGTTAAAGCTGCTCGGAGCGATCGCATTACTAAGCCTTTTTTGACTTTTTGCTCTTTGACCACTTGTTTAATAATCTCCTGTGCAGCGGCTTCTGACAGTTGCGGCTGATTTTCTAAAGCTGTGACAATCGCTTCAAGAACAGCAGTCGAACCTTCTTGCTTGAGTTGTGTACTGCCTTCATCGCTAAATTCAACTGTATCGCTAAAAAACAGTTGGCTTTGAGCTACTCCATCTACCAGGCGAGTCAAACTCTGGCTAATTAGAGTTACTAGCTGTTCTAACCAGGGGCGATCGCGTCCACCATCAAATTTATAGCCAGCCGCTTCCCAAAAGGGGATGAGTAAATCTGTGAGTTTATCTACTGGCGTGCTGTGAATATACTGACTGTTCAACCAATCCAGCTTGTCCCAGTCAAACTTTGCACCTGCTTTATTGACGCGCTCAAAGCCAAATTCTTTGGCTGCTGTTTCTAAGCTAAATATTTCTTGTGTCGAATCTGGTGGCGACCAACCCAGCAATGTCATGTAATTTACCAAACCTTCAGCAGTAAAGCCCATTTTCTGAAAGTCAGAAATGGAAGTGACGCCATCTCGTTTAGAAAGCTTGCGCCCTTCCATATTCAAAATTAATGGCGTATGGGAAAACTCTGGAATTTTTGCACCCATCGCTTCATACAGCAGAATTTGTTTGGCAGTGTTGGCGATGTGGTCTTCTCCGCGGATGACGTGGGTGATTTGCATATCGATGTCATCCACGACAACAACAAAGTTGTATAAAGGTTGACCGCTACCCTCTTCTGAGGCGCGGGCGATCACCATATCACCACCTAAATCGCTACCTCGCCAAGACATCTTGCCTCTTACTAAGTCATTCCACACAATTTCCCGCCCATCTTCGATTTTGAAGCGAATTACAGAAGAACGACCTTCTGCTTCAAAGGCGGCGCGTTGTTCTGGGGTAAGGTTGCGGTGACGGTTGTCATAGCGAGGAGCTTCGCCTCTAGCTTTTTGAGCTTCCCGGAGCGCCTCTAGTTCTTCGGAAGTAGTGTAGCAGCGATAGGCTAATCCTCGATCTAGCAGTTTTTCTACTGCTTCTTTATAAAGATCCAAGCGTTGGGATTGGAAAAATGGCCCTTCATCCCAGTTAAGTCCTAGCCAGCGCAGTCCTTCAAGAATATTGTCGGTGTATTCGGGACGCGATCGCTCTAAATCTGTATCTTCTATTCGCAGGATAAATTTCCCGTCGTGGTGGCGGGCAAATAACCAGTTAAATACAGCCGTTCTAGCTGTACCAATATGTAAATTTCCGGTTGGACTCGGCGCAATACGGACTCTAACAGTCACAGTTAATTCTCTCTTTCGCAAAGCATGATAAATGTAGCTTATATTTAAATCTTGAATCCTGAGTCAACCTCTTTGGATAATTCAAAATCCAATAACAACCTAAGTTAAGTGATTCGCTACTCATAAATTTAGAACGGGACTGACGGGGCTCGAACCCGCAACTTCCGCCGTGACAGGGCGGTGCTCTAACCAATTGAACTACAGTCCCTTGTTTGGCAACTTTGCTATTATCACTATTTTTTCTCTACTTGTCAAGTGTTTCGGAGTTAGAAATTAAAAATGATTTTTGTTATGTATCTCTCAGGTGCGAATTATTCGTTAAAAAGACCGTGATAACACAACCTGTGGCTCTGATTCCAGATGCTGCAATATTCGGGATTGCATTTGTTTATACTGCTGTTTCAATAGCTGTTTGCTCAATTGGGGTTGAGAAGTGGGTGGTAGCCTATGGCTTTGTTGCACCCAAGTTTTTAACATTTGCCGCTGAGTTGACTCAATGCGACTGCTGAGAACCTTGATGCAAGAATGTGGTGCTTCCAGGGTAAAGAAAATCAAAGGATATTGTTCATTTTCAGCCAGGAAACTTACCATCCTCAGATTTTGGGGATTTTGCATATCTAAGTAGCACGGTAGCCACTTAGGAGCGAATTGCCGATTATAGAGTACAGTTACCCACAACAACATTGGGTGAGGGGATGTCACAAAGATGAACTGGTTGTAACGGATAGAAACTGCATAATTTTTGATTTCTTGTTTAGACAACATCAACCATAGCGCTGTGATCGAGCCTTGTGGGGTGTCTAGAAGCTGGGGAAAAACAATTTCTTGAATTGGTTTATTTGGAGGCCACAAAAGTTGCCGATAGCTTTGTTCTACTGTGATTGGTAATGTAGAGTTTAAAGGACGGTTAAGAACTGAGTTAGAGGCGATATTTGTAGGTAAACTGGGGCAATTAGACTGTTCTAAACTATTTAATAGTTGCAAAATTTCAGCAATATTTTGCGGGCGATCGCTTACTTTTTTAGCCAGACAAGCCATAATTAGATTATTTAGTTTCTGAGGTATTTTAAGAGTGGGTTTAACATCTGCAATCGTTTTTGGTGCTTCAAAGTGATGTGCTTTATACCAAGCACCAAAGTAATCAGTTTCCGGTTGCCAAGGTTTTTTACCTGTGAGCATCTCAAACATCATCACACCCAGGCTGTAAATATCAGAACGACTATCTAATTTTTCTCCATCTAGCTGTTCTGGAGAACAATAAGGTAAAGTGCCATTAAATCCGCTACTTGTACTAGCTGTTGATGCATAATTTAAAAATCTAGCAATACCAAAATCGAGAATTTTAACTAACTGGCCCAATATCGGATCGGGAATAACTAATATATTGGCAGGCTTGATATCTCGATGAACCAACGGACAAATTTTGCCATCAATATTAATCCCTTGATGGGCACACTGTAAGCCCAAACAAATTTGGCGAGCGAGAGTCAAAAACATAGGCAGAGGTAGCGGAATTAAATCTTTTAAGCTCTTGCCACATAGATATTCCATGACGTAGTATGGTTTTCCTTTATCATTCACACCATAATCATACGCCCGCACTATATGTACGCTTTTTTGACTCAAGGCTGCACTCATTAAAGCTTCACGAGCAAAGTCTTGTTGCATCTTGGTATTAACAACAGTTTGAGTCAAAAACTTGATAGCAACTGGTATACCTCCTAACAAAACATCATTTGCTAAAAAAACTTCACCCATGCCACCGCTGCCAATTAATTGCTTTAGTTGATAACGATTGGCAAGCAAGCCCGTATTACTTGGAGATGTCAATGGGCTTTGATTCACTTTGTTCACCTCTGGTGCTGAGTCCATTTAAAGTTAGTAATCCACACATAAAAAAATATTAATTATTAGATTTAGGTAATGATAGCAATAATTTTGATTATAATAGTATAATTTCAATGACGTAATAGAAGTTTTAAAAACATTTCCAAGAATTTAGTCATCCAAGTTTTTAAACCTTCTGTCTCAGATTTTTGATGTGTGGCTAAGTTTCGTAATATCTCTAACTTGAGCTTTTCGTACTCTGCTTTTAGAATATTTTTGGCTTGACTAGGCAAAATTAATTCATTTGACTGTTGACTCATATCTAACCAATCTACAAGTTGTTGGCGCTGTTTAGCCGTGAGGTTTAAAGTTGTGACATGAGAGCAATGAGTTGGATCCTCTAGGGTGAAAAATAGTAAATGATAGTAACCTACTTCTGCTAAACTACGTGCTATATTTTCACCTTTCTTATCTTTTAGATCCAGAAAATAAGGTAGCCACTTAGTTGTAGAAGGTTGACTATCAAATAGTACTGTTACCCACAGTAACATTGGGTATACACTCATTTTAGTAATAAATTCAGTACTATATATTTTATCCAAAAATTTTGCAATCTCTTGTTTGGGCAACATTGCCCAAAAAGTTGGTATAGGTCTTTGATGACTCTGTAATAAATGAGGAAATCCAATTGGTGCAATTGGTTTATTCTTAGGCCAAGTTTTCTGCAAACACTCTTTTTCTGATAATAAAGTGGCTGGTACTAATTGGACTGGAACTGAGACTTTAACAATGTCGGTACTATTGTTATAAATAACATTATTAACTTTTTCTAAACCTTCTAATATTTGGTTGATATTCTGAGGGCGATCGCTTACTTCTTTAGCTAAACAACTCATCAATATTTTTTCTAATATTTCCGGTATTTTAACTTGCGGATTTACTTCTTCAACTGTAGGTGGCATTTGAAAGCGATGGGCTTGATACCAAGTACCAAAGGAGTTACTTTTTGTTTGAAATGGGTGTTTCCCTGTCAGCATCTCAAACATTAGTACTCCCAAGCTATAAATATCAGAGCGGACATCTAGCAGTTTACGTCCTTCCATATGTTCTGGAGAACAGTAAGGCAAACTGCCAATAAAAGAATCTGTTAGGGTCATCCCACTTCGTTCTGTTAAAAACTTGGCAATACCAAAATCTAGGATTTTAACAATTTCACCTTTTTTACTATCTTCAGCAATAAATATATTTTCTGGTTTAATATCTCTGTGAACAATAGGATAAATCTCTCCTTTAAGACTGATGCCTTGGTGGGCACATTGTAAACCTAAACAAATTTGATTACAAATTTCTAAAAACTTCGATATTGTTAAGGGCTGAATTTTCAGAATTTGCTTGAGGTTTTTCCCTTGGAGGTATTCCATTACATAAAATGGAGTTTTATCCTCAGTAACCCCATAACTTAAAATGCGAACAATATGCTTACTTTTACGACCCAATTGAGCGCCAATAAAAATCTCTCTGGCAAAACGCTGGGACATTTGTTGGTTTGCCAAACTAAGTGATAAGATTTTGATTGCGATCGGCATACCGCCTTTAGCAGTATCTTCTGCTAAATAAACTCTACCCATCCCCCCTTTGCCAATCAAATCTCTGATTAAATATCGATTGTTTAAAAATTGTCCGATGTAATCGTCTAATTCTGCTTTTTGCCCTACCATACTCTCAATTTTATTTTCTGGCATAAAAATCATTTATAAAAAATGTTATTGGCAAAATACTTTAATTAAGTCTAGCTAATTATTAAATTTAAATCTAAGAAATATCCGACTTGTGAGAAAATTAATTATATACTGTAAATATGCTTAAGCTCTCTGCAAAAGTTGCTAAACATTGTGTAACATATTTATTAATGACTACGGTTGAGAAATTACACGTAAACTATAAATAAGCTAGATAAACTTACTTAGCAGATTCCGTGAATACACAGGAATAATCATAAATAAATAAATAGCGCTCAAGCCGCGAATGCCCTTTTAACTCTGTACAGTTAAAAGTTAATATTCGGCAGTAAACGGCGTAATAATTTAATTAGTGGATTTTCAATTTTAATTTTAAAGGCTAGTATTTGGGTGCTTTGCAGGGGGTTAAAATTATTATCGCTGATGAGAATTAATGATTGTTGACCATCCGGTAGTTTTGGGCCAAGAGTTAAGCCTTCGATGTTATCTAGCAGTACATCTAGTTTTCTCAAATCTAACAGTAGCTTTTTCTTAACTGGTTTAATATTTTTGGAGTCAACTGCTAAAAGGCTATCAATATTATGAATATCATTGCCTCCCTCTAAGGAAACCTGAAACAGGGAAATAGCAAATCCTAAACCAGTAAAAGACCTTTCTAAACTTAAGAAGTGTCCTTGATTATCGAGAGCGAGTAAATCAGGTAATCCACTAGCGAATTTGCCAATTAGATTCAAAAATGGTGTAACTGATTCAGTTTGGTAAAGAAATTCCTTTTCGGGTTGCTTGTTGAGCAAGTTGTATTGCAAAATTCGGCAAGGACTACCGATATTAGGTTTAGCTGCAACACCGTCTTGAATTAGAGCATTTTCGGTGGCTGTGAATAGATGCTTGTTATCGGGTGTAATGGTGAGGCTTTCAAAAGCTAAATTGTTGCGGATACCTTGTTGACTAGTTTTATCTGGCAAAAATTTATTTGGGATGGGGAGTCTTGCAATTTCTCTTCCAGAAGATAGCGAGAACTCTTTAATAAAAGGATTAATTAATTTTGTAGCATCGCCTTCAGAAGAAACAAACACAGTTGCTTTATTAGTTAATGCAATACCTTCTGTATCAGTTTCACCAGGGCGGAATATTTTACCATTTTCATTTAATAACGTAGTAACACTGAGTGGAATAATTCCGCCTTTTTCTAGTAAACCTTTACTCAAATCGATTTTCAAAGTGAATAAATGGGTGGCAGCTTTTTGCCCACGCTCATCGGAAATAACGTAATAAAGGTTATTTTTTGAATTATATGTAATTCCAGATAAGCCTCCTACTTCAGTATTTTGAAAGATTAAACCTTTCGGTAAGGTAGCTTCGCCAATAAATTCTATGCTACTTATTTCAATACCATTTGATGGTAAGTTTGTGAATATAATGCTAATAATTGTAATTGTAATTAAAAAGAAAAATATTCGTGGAAGTACGAAAATTTTTTTAATTAGCTGCATAGATTTTTTCGTTCAATAAATATTTGTAGGGGCGTATAACTGTACGTCCCTACAAATAATATCAATTAAATAAACAATCTGACAGCTAAAACCCTGTAAATCCTGACTAAATCAGGCTTTATTAATTTTTAATTCTTTAGAAAGTTTGAGTGAATGTTCCTTTTAATTGGACTTTCCAAGACGTATTTTGAATTTGAAGACCTTTAAAAAAGAAGAAATTACTTAAGCTGATTGTAAATCATATTCATCTTGAAAAAAGTTGACAAGCCAATCTTTGACTTTATGAGTGGCGCGGCAGTCATCTTCGTTGTAGCGTTGGATAATTTCTAGTAAGGTGTGATCGCCTGTTTCTAACCATTGATCGTACCAGTAAATACACTTAGCACCACTGGCTTCTTTATCACGCCACTCAAATCCTATCCAACGAGCGATCGCTTTCAAGGCATAGCTTTCTACGGGTAATGCTACACTTTGGGTTAATTGCTCATACACATCCACAAATCGATTCAGTACAGGACGCACTAAGGAATGTGGAGTGCCGTAAAGTTTTGCCAACCGTTTAACTGTATCAAACTCGTAGACACAAAAATGATAAATTGGCGCTTCGGGATATTGCCAAACCAAATCCAAAAATTGCTGCCAAACTAATTCTTCGTCTTCTGGTTTATCTGCTAAAAAGGAATAAAATTGTTCTGTATTAGCTTGTCTATTAACGACCAAAACCCCTAAGAGATAATCTAAATCTAAGTCTGGCTGGGCTTCAATATCAAAATAAAGCTCTATGGGCGCTGTAAATGTAATATCTTCTGTTGGTAGCGGGTAGGGTAAAATTAGAGGTCGTTTTTCTAGTGCAGATTGAGCTTGCACTACCAATTTGGGAGCTACTTGGCTGTCAAAACCAAGTAGATTTTCTAAGCTGCTGGGACTGGTGTTAGCAAGAGATTCCAGTGTGGTAATGTCTAAGGCTTGGAGTTGAGTGTAGCGCAGTGGTGTTACACCTGGTAGCAGGGAGAGATGTTTTTTAGATTGAGCGATCGCATAACATTCACTATACCAATGGCAAAAATTGCACTTTTGGCGAGAAATAAACACCTCTGGCGGATTCGGCGACTCTAAAACTTGAATAAACTCCTCTAGAATCTGCTGCATCCGTGGCATCCATTTAAACAGATCCACTGTATAATTTGTATTTTTACTTCGCAATATAAGCGAAGCTGTTTCAGGTGCAACTCCCTGTACTGATGCCAACACTTGGACATGAAATGCAGCGACAACCTGATATTCTTGCTTAGGACGCTTACCCAGTTCAATACTTGCCGGAATGTAGATCCAATCTCCAAAATCGGATTGCCCCGGTTGTTTCACGAGTAAGTCTGGACGACTTAGCAGGGTATCTGCTTCAGAATAATTTGCTAACAGTACTCCTTTATAGATGTACTCAACCCCACGCTGCATCAATTCTAAAGTTGCTTTCTCTGCCTTTTCCCAGTTTCCATAAGAATAATCTGGTTGGTAATAAGTTACGTTTGTCAAAACACTCAACTGATGAGCGATTTTGTCCTGTTGCAGTTTCCGTAGCAACTCATTGGGAGCATCGCGCTGACTTTTGTCACCGTGGATATCTAGAAAAGGTCGGCGTTTACAGCGTTGGTATTGCAGTAAGAGTTCAGCATTAATTAGCATCCTTTTAAGTTAACAAGAATTAGCACAATCTGGCAGTAACTCTGGCAATTAAAATCGGGAAGTGGCGATACCTTCTCTGCGTTCGCGCAGCGTGTCGTAGACACACGCTACGCAAACGGTGGGCTACGCCAACGCGTCTACGCTTAATTTGCTGTTTATTTTATACTGTCAACAGCTAGCTATTGGCATGAAGAGTGCTGAGTGGGTAAACAGCATAATGGCATCTCTTCCCCCGTTACGAGTCCGATCCAGATCGTAAGGCTAATCCGTGGCATCATGTATCAGAGTTCAAACACCATTTGATTACTTCTCAAACAGCCCAAAATTTAGCACATAAAGTTACAGAACATTTATCGTTAGTGATGACGAGATGAAATTTAGCAGCGAATGCTTAAATTAATTTCATTGCTTCTACCACAAAGTGCAAATACTTCTGAATATCAATAGCCTGCAAATAGCAGATATCCCTTGTGACTTATGACTAGTATTTCTGCATCATCAATCAAGCTGCATCGAGAGCAATTTCCGGCTTTAGCGAATAAGACTTATTTCAATTATGGGGGACAAGGGCCGATGCCCCAAAGGGCAATGGATGCGATCGCCCAAACTCAAGCTTATGTTCAGCAAATAGGCCCCTTTGGTAATGAGGCGTTTAGCTGGATAGCGCCTCAGACTCAAGCTGCTAGAGTTGCGATCGCTTCGGAGTTAAATGCACCATCTGAAACAATTACTCTCACGCAAAATGTCACAATTGGCTGTAATATCGCCATGTGGGGCATTGAATGGCGTGCTGGCGACCATCTCCTACTCTCAGACTGCGAACATCCAGGCGTAATTGCCACAGCTCAGGAAATCTCGCGGAGATTCGCTGTGCAAGTTACTACCTGTCCTCTAAAAGCAACTTTAAATGAGGGCGATCCGGTAGAAGTTATTGTCCAGCATTTGCGTCCCAATACCCGTCTTGTGATCTTGAGTCATGTTTTCTGGAATACTGGTCAAGTTTTACCTCTTGACAAAATTGCCGAGATATGCAAAAGTAATGACTCTTTTTTACTGATAGATGCTGCTCAATCTGCTGGTTTATTGCCTTTAAACTTGACTGAATTGGGAGTAGATTTTTATGCTTTCACTGGTCATAAATGGTTATGTGGCCCTGCGGGTGCTGGTGGCTTGTATGTCCGCCCAGAAGCACGAGAAAGCCTGAAACCTACGTTTATCGGCTTGAATGGTGTTGTTGTAGATAGTCAATCTCAGCCTGTGGATTGGCTTCCAGATGGGCGGCGATACGAAGTGTCTACATTAGCTTATCCGTTGTATCTTGGGTTAAAGGAAGCGATCGCAATTCATCAAGAATGGGGAACGTCACAGGAACGTTACGAGCAAATTTGCCATAACAGTGAGTATCTCTGGCGACAATTGATGGCCTTACCCGATATTAAATGTTTGCGAACTTCCCCACCTGAAAGCGGTATAGTCTCCTTTAAACTTGAAAATAATCAACCCCAAGCTAATTTGAAGTTGGTAAAATTTTTGGATTCACAAAGGATATTAACTCGGACAATTGCCGATCCTAGCTGTATACGTGTTACCGTTCATTACTTTACTTTAGAATCGGAAATCGACTTATTGATTGAGACGATTCAAAGTTTTTGCAAAATTAATTAAAAGTTAGGAGTTAGAAGTTTGGAAATTATGATTTTAACTTCTAACTCCTAATTCCTAACTCCTAACTCCTAACTTAAAAATGGAACGCCCAATCTTATACTTAGCGATAACTAACCACGGCTTTGGTCATGCTACCCGCACCGCTTCTATAGCTGCAACAATTCAAAAGTTATGTCCAAAAATTCTGCTAATTGTGGTGAGTACTGCCCCACGCTGGCTGCTAGAGTGCTATATAGAAGGCGATTTTATTTATCGTCCTCGTGCATTTGATTTGGGTGTGGTGCAAACGGATAGTTTGACTATGGATAAAGTAGCGACTTTAGAAAAGTTGCTGGATATTAAGAAGCATCAAAATTCGCTGATAGCTTCAGAAGTGAATTTTATCCGTCAAAATCGCGTTAATCTTATTTTGGCAGATATTCCCTTCCTCGCTCCTGGGTTTGCCAAAGGTGCAAATATTCCCTGCTGGATGATGAGTAATTTTGGCTGGGACTTTATTTACCGAGATTGGGGAGGTGAATTTACAGCAGTTGCAGATTGGATTAGTGATTGGTATTCAAAGTGCGATCGCTTGTTTCGTCTCCCTTTCCACGAATCAATGCCAGCTTTTAATAATATCACCGATGTCGGCTTAACAGGCGGTTCCCCCCGTCATTCTATTAATGATTTACGTTCTCTTTGGGGAATAACTGCACCAGTTGAAAAAACTATTTTGTTGACCTTTGGTGGGTTGGGTTTACAGCAAATTCCTTATGATAACCTAGAGCGATTTCCAGATTGGCAATTTATAGTATTCGATCAATCTGCCCCTGATTTACCTAATTTGGTGAAAATTAATGACCGCAAATACCGCCCTGTAGATTTTATGCCTATTTGTGGGCGAGTCGTCTCTAAACCTGGTTATAGTACTTTTTCGGAAGCCACGATACTAGGAGTACCAATTGTCACCATACCGCGTGAAGACTTTGCCGAAGCAACTTTTATAGTAGAAGGCATAACTAATTATAATCAGCATCAAATCATCACCCCATCTGAGTTTTTTCAAGGAACTTGGAATTTTCTCCATGAGTTACCCCAACCTTCAAGGCAATCTCAACCAATTGCTAAGGATGGTAATGAAACTATAGCTCAAGCTGTCATCAATTATTGCCAGATTAAAAGATAGTAGATAATATTCCTCAGAATAGATGAGATTGGCTAATTACTAACAAAACTTATCCCCAGGGCAAACGCATCTTCTTTACTAATAAAAACTAAAAAAGATTTCAAAAGAATATAAATAATCCTAAAAGTTGCTATAATCTATATTTAAATGCATTCGCCCTGGCTTTTACCCAAATTACCTACTTATCAATTCTTGACTTCAATTACTAAAACTACTGCTATATCTACTTTATACATTTTCACTCTTTTATTAAAAAACACATGACTAATGCGTAGCCATTCGTCATTATTTAGGTGAGTTTGCTCTGAGCACTGAACAAATTTCACAAATTGCTATGTTTGCAGGTTTTGGACAAAACAATTATTTGTTAACGTTTCTGGTAAATATGAAACTTTGACAGTAAAAAGTTTTTCATAAGTTTTTTATTCCCTTCTATGCCAATCTGTTCAAATCCAGACTGCTCCATCAATTCTTTTGTTTTATTGCTATCAAGAATTAACAAATCAGCAGTTGTATCGCTGATTATTTCACCATTGTTTTCTCTGATCCAGAGATACTGCTTCTTAACGCCTGTATCTGTTTTTGAAACTTTGACCTGATGGATTATATCTCCTGGTAATTTCTCTACCCTATCTATATGCATACCTTGAGCGCTCAGAACCAATAGACCATTCATTTTGAGATGTTCAGCGACACGCCTTAATGCTATTACATTATTTTCAATACTATTAATACTACTACATAGTAAGTATTCATTGTCGGTATTTGTATCTAAAAAAAACCAAACGCCACTATTTGAATAAGCTAGATCAAAACTCTCTTCTAGTTGCATATTAAGAACATCAGATTCGACTAATTTAATTTTATTTCCCAGTCGTTTTTTTGCTACATCTAACATTTGTTTAGAAATATCAATTCCTGTTAAGTTACAACTCGGTTTTAGTTTTAAGACTCTTTCTGCTACTAAACCTGTACCTACTCCTATCTCTAGGATATTATTAGAGTCTCTAATTATAGGAAACAGACCTCTAACAACCTCATCGTGGTACTCAGTGTAAATATATTGAAATAATAAATCATAATAGTTTGCTGGATTGTCGGCAAATATATTCATAAAACCCTCGTCAAAGTCGGCGCTTGAAGCAAAAAAATATTATAAGTAGATATTAATTATACTGGACTTTAGACTAGGCTACGGTGCGGAGCCCAAAAGCTTAACAGTGATTGAGATAGCGAAAAATATACTCAATCCTAAGGCAGACTTGAGGTATTACAGAAAAAATATTAGATTGAGCGAGAATTCTTTAAAAAGGATAGTTATTGGCATAACAGCGTAGAAGGACGTATTAGTTTTGTAAAAAGATGCTTTGACTTCCAACGTTGTTTGTATAGAGGAGATATCAAATTTAAACGTTGGGTGGGCTATTAATTTTGAGCGTGGACACGATATTTTGATTAGATGCCAATTTTAATAATAGTTGAGTAGTGTGGCGATCGCAAGAACAAGTTGTTTAATATGCTTGTAATAACCTCAATCTCAGTATTTCAGATGACTCACTATCAAAAGTTACTTAAAATTTCTACTAGGGGCAAATCTTTTCAAAACATCACCACGAAAATTGAAGCTATAGTTGCCGAATCGGGTGTTGAAACTGGCCTTTGTACTTTATTTTTGCGCCATACTTCAGCCAGTTTAGTTATCCAAGAAAATGCCGATCCTGATGTTCTTATGGATCTAGCAAATTTTATGGCAAAACTCGTCCCAGAATCAGGCAAATACATCCACGATGCAGAAGGTCCCGATGATATGCCAGCACATATCCGTACTGCACTCACCCACACTTCTGAACATATCCCCATTAATCGTGGTCATTTAGTACTGGGAACTTGGCAGGGAATTTATGTTTGGGAGCACCGCCAGCGCAGTCATTCCAGAGAATTGATTGTTCACATTTCTGCATAGCCGATTCTCAAGTTTTCTTGAAGGTGGGGTTTTGTAGAGTTTGAATACTCTGGTTATACTGTCTACCTTTTGGATATAATCTCCTAAAGTCACGGTAATATGCATTAAATGAATATCGCCTTGATAACTTTTTGATGACAATTATTGATATAAAATTAACCAAATATGCACTAAATAATTTGTGTATATTTGTAAATTAAAAAGTTAAGTTTATTTGTAAATATTAAATAATTTACTTATACCGATATACACTAATATTGAGTGTAAGCTGTCTGGGCTATTTCTATTACTATGAAGCAAGAACTAACACCAACTAATACTTTTAAACTTATTGATGAAATACTTGCCCAGCAGTCTGTTAAATTATTGTCACTTAGTCCTCAAAAAACATTAATTACCAGCTTTGCGGAATTGGGAAATTTGATTGTGGAACAAAAGACCGACATTCAAATCCTCACAACTATTCAAGCAACTCTCGAAAGCATAGTCCGTACTCAGTTACAAAACTTCCCAGAAAACATCTTCTGGGATTTCGATTTTCTAGTAAGTAGTATGCTTAGGCAGGCTTTAAATGCAGAGGAGGGCGCTATTGCATTCTTAAAAGTTTTTGGTGAAAAGATGGTTTGTCTGACAGAAATGTTCGGAAATCACACGGAAATACGCTTCCGTTATGTTCATGATTTTATCTATGGATTTGACTGGGCAAGATGGGTACAAAAAGAACCGCAAAAACGCGCACATATAGAACCTTTTAGTCTGGTATTTTTGGATTATTTGCTCGTAAAAGGTAAGGAACTTTTACAACGTATTAATCATGGTCAGGTCGTATCTTATAAACTGTGTGAGACGGGCTACCGCAACCCCTTTACCTTTTCTCGTGAACCAGAAGATGAATACCGTCTGCTAACTTGTCTTGCTGAAGAAGAACTTATTCCAGTAGCGGCATGGAACTGGAATGCTAGCCCTGTGTGGAACAAACCTTTTCAAGAAATGCGCCAGCAATTAGCATTAAAATTAAATATTCAACCACAGAGACGCTGATTAGCAATGAAAAATTGCTGAAGAAAATAATTATGAAAATTGCTGATTTAATTACTTGGTTTGAAGCATGGGCGAATCCCGCTTGGTGTGAAAGCTGGGATAATTGTGGGTGGCAAATTGAACCAGGAGTCTTGCAGGAAAAAGCACGGGTTTTGGTGTGCTTGACACCGACTTTAGCGGTAATGGAGGAAGCGATCGCAGAAAATGCTAATCTGATATTCGCCCATCACCCCTTAATTTTTAATCCCCTCAAATCTTTACGCACTGGTGAAGCGATCGCACAAATGGTACGGTTAGCCTTTACCCACAATATTGGTATTTACACTGCCCACACGAATTTTGACCAAGTGCAAGATGGGACTGCTGACGTTTTGGCTCAGATTTTAGAACTCAAAGAAGTTGCTCCCATAGTACTTACACAAGGAGGATTAGGATATGGCCGTGTTGGTTTGCTAGAGCCATTTATGACATTGCAGGAATTACTTGCAACTATTCAAAGCCGACTCGCTCCCCCTAATTTGATTTTTTCCCCGACTGTTGATTTACAGCAAACAATTTCACGAGTTGCTGTTTTGGGTGGTTCGGGGGCTAGTTACATTTCAGCCGTTGCCAAAACAGGTGCCCAAGCTTATCTGACTTCTGACTGTAAGTTTCATCAGTTTCAAGAAAGCCGCGACCGCAATCTTATTTTAATCGATGCTGGACATTATGCTACCGAACGTCCGGCTTGCGATCGCTTGGCGCAAAAATTCCAGTCTTTAAACTTAGACTGGGTGCAATTAAGTCAAAAAGATGAAGATTTCCGCCAGTTTTTTGCTTGATTCCTGATGTTTGATCGGACTTTGTGGATGCTTGTCGAAAAAATTGATTATTGTATTTTAATTTTGTTAAAACATTCAGCTTTTCAATATTGATGCTGAAAATTCCTATTCTTTTTTATCTCTGTATATTAATAGATGGAGTATATAAAAATCATATTGTGATGTAAATCACCGATTAAGCGTAATACTAATCACACAGTATTAATGTTTCATATCAATTAGTAATAGAGGAAAATGTTCCACACTAGACCTAATAGTTTGCTCACTCTGCCCTAATTAAGATGATTCGCACAATTATTGCATCTGCTTTCCAAACCGGATATCTTAGTGTTGAATCTGAGGGTTTACTCCAGCAGGTGCTAGCCACTAAATGCTATCAGTCAGAGGATTTGCCAGACCTAGCAGCTCTATACGATGCAGTTCGCGCAGGAAAAATTAAACGAGAAGCATCCTCGTCGAACGTGCTTATAGAATTTCCTTTACCACATAAATCCTCCTGAGACTTCTGGAGTAGAATTTTCTCATGGTCTTTTCCCTCTACCTCTTTCCTTACGCTGTTGCCTTTTTTCAGGCAAAAACCTGAAAAACTCAAAACTATTTGGCTGTTGTTGTTGAAAAGCATCAAGGTCAGCAAGAGAATGAGTTAAGATCAGATACAAGTGGGTAAAAGTAAAGCCAAGTCTCCGGACTTCCCAGTAATGCCAATGATTAAAAGTAGGCAAGTTAAACAACCGCAATCAACGATTGTTTTGGAGTATTCTTTATTACATAATGGTAAGAATGACTCACCAAGAAATATAAACCTGGTTAGGACAGGTACCGAATTGTTTGACTTCCATAGAAGCAGACATTCCCTAGAATAAGCCGGAGAGAGACTGAGTTCATTGCTGGAGCAACCATTGATTTATGACCCAACATTATCCTGGTATTTTGACAACTAGAAGCAAATGTTAGGATTGGGTTATGAAGCGTAGTTGTTCTAAACAGTGAAATTAACCTCTTAAAGGTGTAATGTAATGGGGTAAAACCCAGATTTTTACAGGTTTAACTACGTTGTTTAAAAAGGCAGAAACAGTACATGCTACACCGCAAGATTTATCAACTCTGTTGCGATGGGCGCGAGGTATGTGTTTTCTTGCGGGACCAGCAACGCTGGATTGAACGCGCCCGCATCATAGACATAGAGGGAGATTTAGTGACCCTACGTTATGAAACAGAAGAAGAGGACGAAGTTTGTTCTTGGGAAGAAATGGTTCGCCTCGAGAGCATTGGTGCTGTAACGCAAAAATTGGCTTCAGTACCACGCGGTAATGTAGAACCTCTGATGACTGAAGATTGTCCCGAAGCAGAGCGCATTCACAACCGTTACACTGACTCGAATCCAGAATAAATAATCAGTGCTGAGTGCTGAGTATCGAGTGCTGAGTAATAAATCCTAACTCAGGACTCAGAACTCAGGACTCAGGACTAGATAAACTTTCAAAGGCAGGACAGTAACCTTCGAGAGTTACCTTAAAGTTATACAACGGGGAAGCTGGATTCCAACACCGCTGCCCCCTTTGATGTCGGCAAGTACCACAACAGTCTACGTCTGTCCATGTATAGCGATCGCTATTTTGGTTGAGCAGTTCTCGTTGAGACAATCCCCTTAATACTAGTTCCTCCCCTTGCCAACGAGCTTCGATTAAACCAGTATCGGCAAATTGCCGCCAACGCGGATCGGCAGTAATCACATTGGGTAGGGTAATTGTGATTATTGTTCCTAACTCTGTCAGTTCGCCTTCGTAGTTAGTCTCTGGAGCTGCCGGTTGTAAAAATGTGTCGCCAATGGGCAGTTCTACTAAGGTATCAGCCGCCGGAGAATGTACGTGGTAGCGGTTTTGCAACTCTTCTAAGCTCGTCAAGTCTGCCAAGTAGGCAGGAGAACCGTGGACAAAAATCACGTGCTGGGGTCGCAAATTATGAATTAGCTGCGTAGTACCAGGGCCATCACTATGTTGAGCTAAAAGATAGCTTTCGACAGTGCTGGGTGCTAAATATTCTTTGTTAACTTTTATATCAATTTTCTCTGGTAGGAGAATCAGCCAGGGGCCGGTGTCTAATTGGCAGTGTTCGCCTAAATCAGATGTTGAATCGGTGAGGACAATACAAGGTGACTTGCCCACACTGGGACGATGTTCTGCTTGTAGGCGACGCACGCGGGGACGTACCCGTTCATCCCAAAATAAGGGTTGATGGCGGGCGAAGTTCTGTACCGATGGAGGGAGATGCGGTAGCAGTTCAAGGTAGGCATCACACCCAGTGGCGACAGCACCATCTACCCAAATATCTAAATCTCGTCCGGTGAAGTGGTGATGCGATCGCAAGAGCATTAATAATTCTTGACCCAATCCTAAAGCCGGCGTGGGAAGAATTACAGAACAATGGTCAGCGATCGCGCGATTAATTCGCTCGGCTAGTTGATTTTCTTGGTTGCGGCGGTGAGGATGACGGGATGTGCCATAACTACCTTCAATGATTAGCACATCCAAGTCTAAACCCCGCAGTTCCTCTAAACGCAAACCTTCTACCAACCGGGAGTTCGATAAGAAAAAGTCCCCCGTATACAGTAGCTTGTAAGTACGCTGCTGGGTGGTGTAGGTCAGGAGAATTGCTACTGCCCCTGGTAAATGTCCTGCGGGAAATAATTCTGCCACCAAACCATCTTGGAATTCCACAGGCGATCGCAATGGCAAAGCATGGCAAAATTGGGAAATTTCCTTCGGATCTTCGTCTACCCAATTCAGCGGTAATAACTTGCTAGTTACTTCACTACCATAAATAGGTAACTTGGGAAAAGTTTTATGCAGCGCCAGTAAGCCTTTAGCATGATCTGGGTGAGCATGACTAATCAAAACTAAATCTGCTGGTAGGGGCGAACTAGTTCCACGTCCCGATTTAGTAAACCCGTTAGCCAGCGATGAAATATCATCTAAACCACAGTCCAACAGAATGCGGTGTGGCCCCATTTTTACCAATAAACACACGCCCTCATTGTCATGCTGGACACTATAGGGCAAACATTCTAATTCGCTACCCGCTTCCCCAGCATCTACGCGAGAGGATGCCGACAGATTATCCCTCATGCTCTCCTCCCCTCAAACCTCATCATCATGGACATATCCCAAAAGCCAAAAGTTACACAAATTTTGGTTTTGTGACTTAGGGGTAAGTTTTATCGTGCGCCCCTACACCCTGAGAATACGGATTTTGGATTGGGGAGGACGCCTGCACCGAACCCGCACTGGTTCGGAAAGGTGGGCTAACGAGAAGCTATCAAACTAGGAGCTACAGCAGTTTGCCTCTGGTTTCTTTTCCCTTTACAAGTTTTGAGCGCTCTTAGCCAACTCACCCTCGGGGAAGTCGATCGAGCGTTTACAGATTTATCTCAATGTGCGGAGCCATTGCCATGATAGTTATCTGAATCATAGAACCCGTTTTTCGTGCCGAAAAATAAGCACGAAATCGTAAATATAACTGTTAATCCAGCTAGAATCAGCTTTACATCCATTTGTCTGCTGCCCTTTACTCAAAGACTTTCCTATATTAATTTAGTGTTTCTGCAATCAAACGGAATCACTAGAAAATCTTTACTATGCTTATATGGATTGGGCAATAGGTAAATTTACCGCAATCAGTCAGATTGTAGAACCTTTCGGTCAAGCTGTCTATCTATCTAGATGTAAAGCAATATGACAGCAGGAGCAATCCTCTACAGCCCGTAAAAATCTTCATCTAAAATCTGCTCAATCGAAAAAGGACAAACGGTGGGATACTCACTTTCTTCCGGTATCCGAATTCCAAACTTAGCCAGCTTACCTTCCTTAATCCCTAGCTTTCGAGCATCTGGGTAGGCTTTTTCCACCGCCTCTATTAGAAAACTTTTGAGAGAAGGAGTATCTGCCAAATTATTGATAACTCGCTGACGATGTTCAAGTATGGAGCTATACCAGCTGCCTTTCATGCTATCGGGGACATCATACTGAACGCGTAACTTGAGTAAATGTGCTAACAAAATTGTCAGATTGCTTTTGAGCGCATTTTTCTCTGCTTTGCCCAAATCAACTAGCTCCTCAATCAAATGCTCAATATCCAACGCCTCAAATTCATGATTTTGTAACTGTTGAATGGTTTGCTCAATCCATAATTGCAAATCTTGATCGTATAGCGGGTTAGGCATTTCTCAGATTAGCTCCTAGTTACTCACTCGATCATATCGATGAAAGCGAGTTTTGCACTAATCGGCGTTTACCCAAGGTAGAGAGAGGAGGAAAGTTAGGAGTAGGGTGAAACAGAAAAGGAAAAAGAGGGAAAGCTTGCTGTTTTGGCGGGGTGTGATGAGCATAATTGGGGGCAAGGTGGCAGATTACACGCGGCTAAAAGTATAATAACAACCTTGCAATTCCTAATTACTGATTGAGAGCCTTTAATACTTGTGGACGAGTATTAAAGACTCATTGACGAATGTTTGATATTCATCGCCGAAGCTTTGATATTCATCGCTGAATCTTTGATATTCATCGACGAAGCTTTGATATTCATCGACGAAGCTTTGAGGTTCATCGCTGAATCTTTGATATTCATCGACGAAGCTTTGATATTCATCGACGAAGCTTTGATATTCATCGACAAAGCTTTGATATTCATTCACCGTGAGTTTAAAAAACCTCTCCCTGCCTTGAACTAAAGTTCAAGTCTGTCCCTCTCCGACTCAGAGAGGGACAGGTTTTGCGTAGTAAAACCGGGGAGAGGTCTTTTGGGCGGACACGATATCACCTATCAAATTCAAGTCATTCACTAAAAAATACACTTTGTTTTGCAAATCATGAGACTCTTGCAGAAGTTGAGAAAACAGAAAGGGGAAAAGAAAAAGGAATTACATCTCCCTTTAACCTTTCCCCTTGAACTTTTCTGGTGCATCTGGCAATATTTACAGACTATGAATCAGATGCAGCTTTGGCAGGTTTACTTTTTATAGCCTTAAAGCGATCGCCTAATTGTTCAGCTATAGTTTTTAACCCTGGAGTTTTCTTAGCAGCTGTCTTGACGTAATCATAAACTGTCAAGCTGCTACCCATTGCTTCGCTACCAACTGCCATTAGGGTATCATCTACTTGTTCTGTCAGTTGTCGCAGTCCAATCAATAGTTCGGTGAGGTTAGCGGCTAGTTGATAATCCCGAATAAACTCATCTAAATCAAAGCTGGCTGGTAAGATTTCCTTGTTAGACTGGGCAGCAATCAGGCTAGTGTTGACAAAAGCGAGTCTTTTATCGCCCATCTTAAATAACTTGCGTCGTTCTTCCACACTCAGGGTAACGAGAAAAGGCATTTTTGCTTGGATAGTCGCGAAGGCTGCTTTAATTTCCTGGATATCTGCTGGGGAAAGGGAGGCGGTGATGTTTTGGTAAGCCATTGGTTATTTACTCAGGTGAATCTGTTTGTTATGATTCCCAGGGGTAAATGCGATCGCACAACAGGCAGAGAGACGGAATAATTTTAGATTTTGAATTTTAGATTTTGAATTAAATAATCTATAGTAGTTTTCAAATGGAAGCAATACAGTTTGACCTCTCTCCAAACCTCTCTCCTAAAAGGAGAGAGGCTTTGAGTCTTACTCCCCAACGCTAGCAGGGAAGGGGCTGGGGGTTAGGTCTGTATTGAACTCAGCCGATAAGCATTATAAAATCCAAACTTGAAAAGGCATTATGGCCGCGATGGTTTTTTACCAAAGCCATAGCGCAATGTATCCATAATCCAAGTTTGAAAGTTGTCGATGTAGCTAAAAATCACTGGTACTACCACCAGTGTCAACAAAGTAGAAGTTGTAAAACCGCCCATAATGGCAATTCCCATCGGTTGGCGAACTTCAGAACCCGCACCAATTCCTAATGCTAAAGGCAGAATACCTGCGATCGTTGCCAGAGAAGTCATCATAATCGGGCGTAGACGTGACACGCCTGATTCAATAAGTGCCTGACGTTGGGTTTTACCTTCTTGCATATTGATAATGGTATAGTCAACTAACAAAATTGAGTTTTTGGTGACAATTCCCAACAGCAACACAATACCAATCAGGGCATATATTCCCAAAGGTTTTTGAGCAACCATCAATGCTACTAATGCGCCGCCTAAACAAAAGGGTAAGGCTGCCATAATCGATAATGGATGAAGAAAGTTGTTATACAGCAGTACCAGAATTGCATAAATACACATTAATGCTAGCCCCAACGCACCGCCAAAGCGACCGAAAATATCTTGCATAATTTTGGCACTGCCTGATGGTTGCTGTACTACTCCTGGCGGTAAGTTTTGCATTGCAGGTAGTTGGTTGATTGTCTGGACTGCCTCTCCTAAAGAAAGCCCTTGCAAATTGGCTTCTACAGCGACTTGACGGGCGCGATCGTAACGGTTGATGGTAGCAGGGCCGCTACCAAAGCGGATATCTGCTACTGCTATGAGGGGAATTAATCTACCATCTTGACTAGGGACTTGCAGATTTGTGATTGTGTTAATGTCAGCCCGCGCTTGCGGATCAATTTGCACACGAATCGGGATTTGGCGATCGCTTAAATTAAATTTTGCCAAGTTGGCATCATTATCGCCGATGGTGGCAAGGGACGCAGTACGAGCGATCGCTTGCACTGTCACCCCTAAATCTGCCGCCCGTTGCGGGTTAGGAATTACCAAAATCTCTGGTTTAACTAAACTTGCAGTCGAAGCCACTTCTACCAATCCGGCTAGCGATCGCATCTGCTTTTCTAGGGCATCAGCAGCTTGATTTAATGCTTTGGGATTTTCACTTCTGAGGACAATTGATAAACCTTTGCGACTGTCACCCGGTGACTGACTTTGAAAACTAATTCTCGCTCCTGGTATTTGCTCAAAGGAAGGACGCACTTGTTCCTCAAACTGTTTTTGGGAAATATTTCGTTCTTCTCTAGGTTTGAGATTAATCGCAAGGCTGGCAGAATTGATCTCTTCTGTTGCTAGTACACGTTCTACTACTGGGTTTTGGCGGATGATGTCAGTCGTTTGTGTGACTACCTTGTTAACGTCTTCTAATGTAGAACCAGGAGGTAATTCTATAGCTACGTTAGAAATTCCAAAATCGCCATCATCAACAAAACCCTTGGGAATTAAAGGAACCAGCATTGCACTGGCAATAAAAAAAGCTAAGGCGATCGCTATTGTTGTCAATCTATGGCGTAACGCCCACTGTAAAAGCGATCTATAAGGTTGAAACCCTTGACGCTTTTCATCTCCAAGTTTTCTACTTCCCTTCCCGCCACCTGGAAGTGTAAATTTAAAATTAAAAATTTTTATTACTCCCCTGCCCCCCTGCCCCTCCGCCCTTCGGTCACTGAGCGTAGTCGAAGTGTGCCCCTCCTTCTCCTTTAAAAGATACGCCCCCATCATCGGCGTAACCATCCGTGCGACAAGAGTTGAGAAAATTGTGGAAACGGCAACGGTAACGCCAAATGGTTGAAAAAATTGCCCCGGAATCCCACCCATAAAAGCAACGGGCAAAAACACTGCAATAATCGTTGCTGAACTTGCGATTACCGCTAATCCTACTTCGTCGGAAGACTCAAAAGCAGCTTCCCAAGCTGACTTGCCCATAGCGATATGCCGTTCCATATTTTCAATTTCCACAACGGCATCATCTACCAAGTTGCCCACCGCCAGCGCTAATGCCAACAAAGTCATGTTGTTGAGGGTGTAACCAAGGGCTTGCTGCACTGCGAAGGTGGGAATTATTGATAGGGGTAAGGCAACAGCCGTAATTAATGTTGCTCGCCAGTCCCGCAAAAACACTAAAATAACGATGACCGCCAACACTGAAGCTTGAATTAACTCATCAATGGTGCTTTGGTAAGATTGACGGACAATATCGGCTCTAGTAAAAATTAAATCCAGCTTGACATCTGGAGGAAGAGTTTTTTCCAGTTGTTTGACTGCTGCTTTCACTCCTTCTTCCACAGTCACCAGAACGCTGCCAGTACTACGTAAAACTTGGAAAGCTACGACAGGTTGATTATTTAAACTGGCAGCTTGGCGCACGTCACCAAATTTATCTTCTACGGTTCCCAGGCTGGATAAAGGTACGGAACCACCTTGTGGTAGGAGGATTTCATAAGTTTTCAAAATATCTACACTGGCGGCACTTCCAAGTGTGCGGATACTTTGTTCGCTACCACCGACTTCGGCACGTCCGCCAGGTAAGTTAATGTTCAAAGCACGGATTTGGTCGTTTACCTGAGTGGCGGTAATCGCTAAAGATTGTAAGCGATCTGGATTAAGATTAATGCGAATTTCTCGGTCAACGCCACCCACGCGCTGAATTTGTGCTACACCACGAACTCCCAATAAGGCGCGGCTAATAGTTTGGTCTACGATATTGCTTAATTCTTCTACAGAGCGTCGGTCTGATTTAACTGCGTAGGTAATCACCGGGCCGCCGGAAAATTCTAGGCGTTCCACAATTGGATCGTTAATGTCTTGGGGTAAATCTTGGCGAATTTGAGCGATCGCATTCCGAACATCATTAGTGGCGCGATCGCTATCTGTACCCAAAACAAAGTTGATTGTCGTCTTAGAATTCCCATCGCTGACGGTGGAAATCATGTAATCGATATTGCCCAACCCCGCCACAGCATCTTCAATTTTTTTCGTCACTTGAGATTCTAGTTCTGCTGGGCCTGCACCTGGTTGGGTGACTTTAATCAAAACTGTTGGCACATCAATATTTGGGTTAGTATCAATCCCCAAGGATATAAAGGAGAACCAACCCATAACCGTCAAAATTAAAAATAAAACTATTGTGGGAACAGGTTTTTTAATCGACCAGGCTGAGATATTAAAAGACATTGGGAAATTTTAGATTTTGGATTAGTCATTTGTCATTTGTCATTGGTCATTTGTCATCGGTTATTTTTCCTATTCCCGATTTCTCATTACCATTCCTTTCAATTTGCAACTCGAACCCGATCGCCATCTTTGAGATAACCTGCACCATCAACTACAACGTGATCGCCTAACTGTAAGCCACTCTTGATTTCCACTGTGTCGTTATTACCAGGATCTCCTAACTCTACTTTCTGGCTGCGGACTATATTTTCACCCGATAAGATGAATACAATTACACTTGCGTCAGCTTGAGACTGCACTGCTTTTTGTGGCACTACCATTCTCATCCCTGAATTAGTAGTAATTGCAGCACTAGCAAACATTCCTGGTTTCAGTAAAGTTGTTGGTGGCAAGTCAATTTTCACTGTCGCTTCCCGTCTTTGATCGTTCACCTGTGGTTGTATGTCTCTGACTCGTCCCTGCGATCGCACCCGCCGATCGACATCAGAAGTAACTTGCACCGATGCGCCAATTTTCACCTGAGTTAGTTGAGTTTCGGGCACCTTCGCCTGAAGTTCTAGCTTTTCATCTCGGATAATCGAAAATAGTTTTTGTGCGCCACCAATCACGGTTCCCACCTGAGTTTGCGGCGGTACACCAGTGACATCACCGACTCTAGCCAGTTTCTCGGCGATTACTCCCGAAACCGGCGCACGTACTACAGTTTGTCCCAACTGAGTTTGCAGTTGTTGCACCTTAGCAGCACTGCTCTTGACATCGGCTTTGGCTTTGTTAATGATCGCTTGGGCGTTATTAATATTGGCTTGGGCACTGCCAATATTAGCCTGGGCACTACGCACATTTTCTTGGGACAGGTTCACAACTTCTATGGCAGTTTTCACATTGTAGGAACGAGTATCAAGTTCTTGTTTGCTAATCGTCCCAGAATCAGCAAGTTGTTGATAGCGCTGATAATTTTTGCCTGCTTCTTCTAACCTCGCCTTAGCTTGAGCTAAATCGGCTTGTCTTTGCTGGACTATTGCTTTATTTGATACCAAATCGGCTTGTTTGGATGCCAAATCGGCTTGTTTAGATGCCACATCTGCTTGTTTCGATTCCACATCTGCTTTTGCTTGGCTAATTTGGCTTTGCACTATAGAATCATCCAACACCGCCAACACTTGACCTTGTTTGACAAAAGCTCCTTCTTTGACATTTGCGGGGATGCTTTTAATTTGTAAACCGTTTGTTTGCGGTAGCACCGGAATTAAATCACTCGCGGCTACAGTCCCAGTCGTTTTGAGGGTACGGACAACACGGGCGGTTTCTACTGTGGCGATAGTAACTGTCATCGCTGGGTTAACTTTTTTATCCGCTACCGCGCTTTGTTGACGGGATGGAAAACGATTTAATACACTCATCCCAGCCAAGGCGATCGCAATTCCTAAACCAGTACCTAAGAATAATGGCTTCAGCCACGCCCTGGTTAGTTTTTGATCTGATTTGCTTAAAAAACTCCTATCTTCAGAGGTTATAGCTTCTTCCACCTCGACTTCTGAAAGACTTTCATCGCTCACAGTTACACCTCTACTTGCTGTCTACGCATACCAAATCTTGGTATTTTCTTAAGAAAACTTGAAGTTTATTTACTTCGATATCAACTATGACGCATTTCATAGTAAATGTCTTTTATCTGCAATAGTATATAATACAACTTTGCAAGTCAGAGAAATTACTATCAACTCAAATGATAATAAATTTTATGTAGATTATGATACAAAAAATTATCCCATCTCATAGAGCTACTCTATGTCACACACCATCTGTATTTAGATCACTGACAACCAATGGTTAAATATGAAAAACTGATATAGCTCATCTAGATTTATCTAATTAGAATCGAAAGTATTTATGTACCTTGGTACACCAAAAACTTATTTTTTACACGTAATCAATCATTTTTCTAAAGGCTTTGTGTTGCCAGGAAGCTATGCATCCAGGCATAGATAAAGCTAGCGTCCACAGCTATACGTGAGTTACAAAGGAGCAAACTCCATTGTCTTAAATTCAGCAAGGGTGGCCTTGACTATGGAATTTTGAAATCAATCCAATCAATAACAAATTGGTATTTACCAGAGTAAGCAGATATGTTTAATGCCACTGAAATTTTAATTGATGCCTTTGTAAATGAAATTCGAGACGGCTACCGTCGCACTTATGGCTGCTTTAAAAATGATTATCAGGATATTATCGCCTGGGCAGGTAACATGGCTTTGGAAAACATTGCCAATAGCGACGCCCTTTATCACAATGTTGAACACACAGTCCTAGTCGCCCTAGTGGGGCAAGAAATTTTACGTGGCAAACATATCAGAGAAGGCGGTGTTTCCAGTGAAGACTGGTTGCATTGTATTATTTCCTTAGTGTGTCACGATATTGGTTACGTTAAAGGGGTTTGTCGGCAAGACCGAGAAACAGCAAACTTATATGCCACAGGTAAAAATGGCAGAATGATTTCTGTGGCTGCTGGCGCTTCTGATGCCAGTTTGACGCCGTATCATGTTGATAGAGCCAAGCTTTTTATTGATGAGCGTTTTGGAGGTCACAAGTTAATAGATGCTGACGCAATCAAGAGCAATATTGAATTGACTAGATTTCCCGTACCTGCGGCAGAAGATCATCAAGATACAAAGTGCTTTGCAGGATTAGTCCGTGCTGCTGATTTGATTGGTCAACTAAGCGACCCGCGTTACCTGAAGAAAATTACTTCTTTATTTTACGAATTTGAAGAAACTGGTGTAAATAAAGTTTTGGGCTATAAAACCCCTGCCGATTTACGCAATAACTACGCTAAGTTTTATTGGAATGGCGTCTATCCCTATATCCAAGAAGGACTGCATTACCTATCATTGACACAACAGGGAAAACAAATTCTCGCTAATCTCTACTCAAACGTGTTTGTTGTGGAACATGAAAAACAACAGGAAGAACAGCAGCGGTATTTAGAGAAGTTAGCAGTTGGCAGTTAGGAGTTAGGAGTTAAAAGTTAAGAGTTAGGAGTTTAAGAGTTGAAAATTATTAATCATAAGTTATGAATTAAGATAAAAGCTTAATAACTCATAACTCCTAACTTATAACTCCTAACTACTATGGATTGGTGGCGACGACTTAAGAAAAATCCTTTGGCACGATTTGGGGCCATTTTGCTGTTAATTTTCTATATAGGAGTAATTGCAGCTGATTTCGTAGCTCCTTATGACCCCTATACTTCACAACCTAATGGTTCACTGCTGCCACCAACGAAGATACACTGGGTTTCTCAGTCAGGGCAGTTTATCGGGCCTTATGTTTATCCGACGACGCAGGGAGATACGAATTTAGATACAGGCGATCGCCAAATCATTGTAGACTCAACAAAGCCTTCGCCTCTGCGTCTATTTGTCTCCGGGCCAGAATACCGATTGTTGCAGATGAGTTTGCCACTACCGCCGAAGTGGGATGAAGTCACAATCTTTGGTGGTATCCCCTTAAATCGGCATTTATTTGGCACAACAACTGGCGCAAAAGTCAATATTTTGGGCACTGATGACCAAGGCCGCGACCAATTTAGTCGCCTGCTGCATGGCGGTCGCATCAGTATGTTTATCGGGATTTTTGGCATTATCATTACCTATCCCCTCGGTTTGCTCATCGGGGGAATTTCCGGCTATTTCGGCGGTGTGACTGATAGCGTCATTATGCGCTTGGCTGAAGTACTAATGACTTTCCCTAGTATTTATCTTTTGGTAACATTGGGCGCAGTCTTACCAGCTGGTTTAAGTAGTACCCAGCGCTTTTTGCTGATTGTAGTGATTACTTCGGTGATTAGCTGGGCTGGTTTAGCACGGGTGATTCGGGGACAGGTACTATCAATTAAAGAGCGAGAATTTGTCCAAGCCTCGCGTGCAATGGGCGCGAACCCAATTTATATCATTATCCGTCATGTTTTACCGCAAACGGCTAGTTATGTAATTATCTCTGCGACTCTTGCAATTCCTAGCTTTATTGGTGCAGAGGCGATATTGAGTCTCATCGGCTTGGGTATTCAACAACCAGATCCCTCTTGGGGCAATATGTTATCTCTGGCTAGCAATGCTTCAATTTTGGTATTGCAACCTTGGCTAATTTGGCCGCCGGCTGTGCTGATTATTCTCACAGTGTTGGCATTCAACTTACTCGGTGATGGGCTCAGAGATGCACTCGATCCTCGTAGTTTGAGAAGATAAGCCTTCAATAAATAGTAAATGGTGTCGCCGAAATAACAAATGAGTTCGCTGAAATAACAAATGCGATCGCCAAAGTAACAAATGCGAACGCTGAAATAACAAATGCGAACGCTCGTACTCTACTGCTGCAAAACCCAACGGCGAAAAAGTTCTACCATAATCCGCCAGCTTCCCTGAATTTCCTCAACGACATCATGACGCTTCAGAGTATTCAGCGCTTCCTGTAAATTGGTGTCGTTCATACCTGTAGATTGAGCTAAGGTATCCAGACTTAGCCCTTCTGGGTGAGGTGCAAGTACTTGTACAATTGCTTGTTGACCCTCAGCACCCCGCGCCGCCTGACCCCAAACCCCATCAAAGTAGTAACGTCCCCGTTGGAAAAACTCAGGGTTATTGATAACTGCTTCCACGTCTTCGACTGTGAAAACTGGGTCACGCGATCGCCTCTTTCTCAAATCTGGAGATACTCTAAGATTATCAAACGTCTATTATTGCATACCATCTCAAACTCTACTCAATAAAGTAGAAATCAGAGGATATTTATTTAAACATGGAGTTGAGAGTTATAAAAATGGTCTTTTCACTCCTAGCACCTTCCCGATTTATGCTGCTTGTCATAATATTGGTAACTTCCAACAAACTTGGAAGCTTGAACCAGGACAGCACCGAGTTAGCATACCCATTATCAAATATGTTGGCAGCAACAGAATTGTAGACAATAGTTTCTACTTTAACTTGGATGTTGGACAGTAATTTCAGTCTTCTGTTTGAAAGGGAAAGCGAGTAATAGTTTTATGGCTTACAGCGAGTTTAGTTTAGCTAAAGCAAAACAAGAGTTTAGTTTAACCACGTTAGAAAAACGCGATCTTTTCGCTGTTGCTCCTGAATTAACAGCGAGTAATTTACTTGTAGAAACACTCAATTATAACCTCGATATTGCTTTAGGCAGTAATAGTGAAAAAGCTCGTTCTGAGTTAATTATTGCGCCAATTTTAGTTGATTTACGCCGACAACTACACGAACAAGTTAGTTTATTTTCTGGAGTAGATTTCACTGTTGATAATAGCAAAGGATTAAACGGCACTTGCGATTTTATTATTACTAAATCTCCAGAAATTCTCATTTTGACAGCACCAGTCATTACAGTTGTAGAAGCTAAAAAAGAGAATATTAATGCGGGTTTTGGTCAGTGTGCAGCAGAAATGGTAGCAGCGCAAATTTTTAATGAGCAAGCTGCAACTGAGATTCAAACAATTTACGGCGCAGTTACAACGGGCAGTATTTGGCAATTCCTCAAATTACAACAACAAACATTGACCATTGATTTAAGCGAATATTATCTCAAAGATGTAAATAAAATTCTGGGGATTTTAGCCAGTGGTATTTCTCAATAAAAGATCAAAATTGTCCAACCCAATAGTGACACAAAGGTTAATCCCAAGACTGTAATCACTGGGATTATGTCATGAATGGGTTTGTTTAGATTGTCTCAATAGCCGAATCAGTACCTTTCCTGTAATAATTGCATTTACAAAACCAAAAATAATTCCAAAAAGAGGGAATGGAACACCAAATTCAAAGTTTGAGTGATATAAGATACCGGAAAAAGAACCTACTGCTTTAAAAATTGCATTAAAAATAGGAGAGTGAAAGGCTATCATAAGTGCTACAGTCCAACCTAGACTCCAACTTAGAGACCAACTTACAGTACTAGTGATTATCCACAAGCGATTTACATAAAAATTCTTTCTAATTAAAAGATGTTGAATTATTCCAGTAATAATTCCTCCTACAGCACCTCCAATCGCACCTCCTATACTGCCTATTAAAAATGTCTGTGTTAGTTCATGATTAACTTGTAGCAAATTAATAAGAAATGCCCAATTAAAAAAACAAGCTACAACTGTAGAGATGAAACCTAAATACAATCCGGGTAAATTCGAGAGTATCCATAACCAACTTATCGTGGGAATTTTTTCTACAAGTAGTAACCACTGTGATAATCCAATTACAACACCAGGTAAAATAAACAGAATAAGATAGAAGGCTAAATTTGGTTTAAGTTGAACATTATCTATCAATACTCCTAAAATTAACCAGATTAAAAAACCTAAAAAACAATTAACAGTGTTTATAATTATCCATTCCATCAGAAATCTTTTATAACTTTTTATTATCATTTTTATATAAAAGAAGACATAGTAGTTTTTATGTTAGCTTGTGTGGTCAAATTTGAGTTTAATTTATTTAATTGAAGCTTTGATAAAAATAGTATTATGGCGCTTTTGAGTTGAGCCGAATATAGGCCTAACCCCCAGCCCCTTCCCTCGTAGGGAAGGGAAGTAAGATTCAAAGCCTTTCTCCTTTTAGGAGAGAGGTAAGAGTAAGCGAAAAACACTATATTTACGAATTACGAATCATTGTAATAATTCTTTACTAATATCGAATTCGCGGATCTACATAAGCATTTAAAATATCAATCAAAATGCTTGCACTCACAACGATCGCACCAAAAAAGACTAATACTCCCTGGACTGTGGGATAATCGCGATCGGCGATCGCTTGATACAATCGATTAGCTAACCCAGGCCAAGAAAATGTTACCTCTGTCAAAATCGCCCCACCTAACAGAGAAGCAAAAGTTAATCCTAAGACTGTAATCACTGGAATTAGCGCATTTTTTAAAGCATGAGAGGCTAAAATTTTATTTTCACCAATACCTCTGGCCCTAGCAGCTTCTACATAATCGGCTTGCAAGGTTTGCTTTAAATTCACTCGCACAATTCGCTCAAAAATCCCACTGAGCAAAATTCCCAAAGTGAGACTCGGTAGAGCCAGATGGTGCAAAGATGTGAAAAACTGAGTGAAATTTCCACCAAGCAAGCTATCAATTGTATACAATCCAGTCACAGTAGTTGGAGCCGGCAGATTGGGCGGGAAGCGGTTGGAATTAGGAAACCAACCCAATTGGACTGAAAAAATCAACTGCAAAAGCATTCCCGCCCAAAACATAGGGAGTGCGTAAGTGATGATACCAAATAGGCGCCCGCCGACATCAAAATATGTCCCAGGACGAGAAGCCGAAAGAGTCCCAACCGCAATTCCGACGATGAGTGCAACCGCCATACTACACACTGCTAATTCTACCGTCGCCGGGAAATATTGCCCAATTATGTCCCAGACATTTTGTCCGCGGCTCATTAAAGAAGTTCCCAAATCAAAGCGCAGTATACTTCCCAAATAATTTAGATACTGTAGCCACACCGGTAGGTTTAAACCGAGTTGTTTTCGCAATTCTTCTTTAGCAGCTTCTGGCGCACGTCCACCAAGGATTGCATCTGCTGGATCTCCTGGTGTTGCTCTTAGTAAAAGAAATACAATGGTGATGATCGTTAATAGCTGAAGTGGCGCAAGAAGCAAGCGAGAAACAATGTAATATTGTAAAGCTTTAGAACGAGACATATTTAGTTAGGAGTTAGGAGTTAAGAGTTAGGAGTTGATAATTTGCAGTTAGGAGTTAAGAGTTAGGAGTTGATAATTTGCAGTTAGCAATTAGGAATTAAGATAGACAGCTAGCTTGCAAAAATTTTTTAATTACTATATTTAGTGAAGTTGAACATCTTTATTTTGCTCAGAATCACATCCATGATTTTTTGACTTTTGCAACAAGTCTAATTCCTAACTTCTAACTCCTAACTCCTAACTCTCAACTTATTTTTTAAGTGTCTGGTAAAGCAAAATTTGGGTAGGGTTAAGTTTTACGCCATTAACACCATTTCGGGCAAATACATAGTCTTTGTTTTGCCATAAGGGAACGTAAGGTACATCAGTAGTTACTTGCGTTTGAATTTCGTTAAAAATTTTCTGGCGTGCTTCGGGGTTTTGTTCTTTGCGTTGACCATCAATCAATTTATTTATGGCTTCGTTATAGTAGAACGAACCCTGAGTTTGACTGCCTCCATCTTCGCATCCTTTAGCAACTGAACCTTTGTCACAAGATAAAAATGGCTGGACGTAATTATCTGGATCTAAAAAGTCTGGATACCAATCAAGTAAAGCTGCCGGATACAAACCTTTGGCAATGTCTTTAAAGAAGGCAGGCCCTTCCGCTTGGGTAACTTCAAATTGGAGTATTCCATCCATTTTGACATCCACAAGGGATTTGAGTGTCTGTGCTGCCAAACTACGAGTAGGTGAACTAGAAGGATACCAAACTTGTACTTTTGCAGGATTTTCTTTGGAGAAGCCAGCAGTAGCTAATAATTTTTTAGCTTGATCGAAGTTAGCATCACCATATTTATCTTTGAATAATGGCACAGAAACTTTAAATGTTGTGGGAATCATGCTATAAAGCGGATCTGCTTGACCAAGTAAGACTCGCTCATTTAAAAGTGGACGGTCAATTATGGATGCGATCGCTTGTCTTACCTCTAATTTATCTAAAGGCTTTTGATTCCGGTTTAATACTAGATAACTTACTACACTACCTTCAGCTGCGATCGCTTGCCAATCCCCTTTTTTACCACCTTCTTCTAAGCTCCGATTTTGATCTGGTTGCAGCGACAGATAAGCTACATCGATTGCCCCTGTACGGAAAGCATTAAACAAATTAACTGGACTAGTTTGAATTTGGAGATTAACACCCTTGTTAACTGGTTTTTCTCCCCAATATTTATCAAACGCATCAAATCGGATGGAATCAGTACCATACTGTCCTAATTTGTAAGGGCCTGTTCCCACAAAAATATTCGGCTTGAATTTACCAGCGCCGACTTCGTAAGCTTTTGGTGAAACGGCACACACTCCAGGAAATGCCAGCAGTGAGGGAAAAGCTGCAAAGGACTTTTTCAGCTTGATTGTCAACTCATACTCCCTTGTCGGTTTTATCGAATCTACTATATCAGCTAGTAAAAATGAGGGTTTTCCTTTATTTTCAATAAAGCGCTGGATGGTAAAGGCCATTGCTTGAGCATTGAAGGGAGTACCATCATGAAAAACTACTCCCTGACGTAAGGGGATGGTATAAGTTAAGCCATCTTGACTGACTTTGGGTAATGCTGTAGCTAGTTGGGGTTTAATTTCGGTGCTTCCTGGTTCGTAATTATAGAGGCGATCGCTCATATTAAACACCAAACCTAAAGCTGCTAACTCATAAGCATCAGCCGGATCGAGGGTTCTTGGCTTGGCTGTTGTACCGATAGTAATACGGCCATCACCTGTAAGGGTATTTACAGAACCAGATGGCGGCGTAGTTGACTGCGGACGAGGAGCGCAACTAACAACTAAAAATAAACATAGACAGAACAAAGATAGGAATTGTGTAATCCGACCCCACCGTTTCACGGACAAGGAAAACCAGGTCATAGCAGTAATATACTTGATATCAGCGGTCAGCAATTTTACTACATTTGTGACTCTTTTGCTGAATCTTCATAATTTATAGTGGTTATTGTTTTGAGGGAACACTCCGTTGCTATCTAAATTAAAAATTTATGGCGGATACTCAACTTCATAATTAAGTTAATTGCTACTGTAAGATGTCTACGACGGGCTACGCCTACGCACTATTTTGTTACAAAAATCATTAATAAAATACAAAATTTAATATTTAAGATTTATTAAGTATTGAAAAGTTTTTATTTAATTAGAATTTTCAACATTGGCTAAATTTGTCGTAAATTCATAGTTACTAGGAAAATAGGTCTTGTTAAGGTTTGACCTTAGCCCAAGTAGTGTAAGTTGAGATTTTAGCTCTTGCTGCTTGGGAACAGACACCGATAGAGCAGTTTATCGTCAAGATTAGCTGTATTCTCAAAAAGAACAGTGTTTGAACATTAGCGACTAAAGCGATCGCGATATCGTTAACAGCAGATTGAAAGTCTAATAGTGAGACTAAGACCGTGAAGTATTTCTTTCTATCTGAGGGATGGGCAGTTGCAAGAGTCTGGGCATCTGATGGACTCTGGCAAATAACTGCATGGCGACGTCAACCAGATATTCAGCGAATGAATATTTGTTTAGTCGAAGAAAATGAATTGCTCTGGCTTTATCGAGTTGAAGAAGCCGTTTTAACCGTGGAAGTCAAGCCAACAACACCAGTAATTGGTAGTCAGACCATCGGCCAAGTAGTACTCAAGCGTCTGATGAGCGCCGAACAGGTAATTGAACGCCTGGGTACAGCTGAGGCGAAGTGTCAACTGCAAAATATCCACTTGGTGGTTCAGTAAATATGGGGCATGAGAGGCAGAGGTGCGGAGGGGCAGAGGGGATAAAACTTACTAAAACTTCTCTGCTCCCCTGCTCCCCTTCTCCCCACTCCCCAGGTAAAGAAAAGATAAGCAAATTTCATCCCCGACGGGTATTGGTAGCGAAAAAACTTGGAGATGCTACGCGATCGCATCAATTTACACGCTTGCAAACAATTCCATCAATAGTTACACTTTTTAAAACATTCTCATTTTTGCTTGGCGATGGCTACCCTAACATAGGTAAACCTCCCGAAGCGAGTAAGCATTGCCAAAGCACCCACGCTGTCTGACTTATTAAGACTAAGCTGTGGTGATACTCTGGTGGCAATAACAAAAAACAAGAGAGAGTTTTATGAGTGGCGATCTTCGTCTCTCATAACCTCAGTAAGAAAATTGCTTTGTAAACTAACTCATCGAGGAGGAGCGTAGTCGATGGGACTACCCTGGTACCGAGTACATACAGTCGTTCTGAATGATCCAGGGCGACTGATTTCTGTACACCTAATGCACACAGCCTTAGTAGCAGGCTGGGCTGGTTCGATGGCACTCTACGAACTAGCTGTTTTTGATCCTAGTGATTCAGTTCTCAACCCGATGTGGCGTCAAGGGATGTTCGTCCTACCCTTTATGGCACGTTTGGGTGTTACCCAATCTTGGGGTGGTTGGAACGTTACTGGTGGACCATCAACCGATCCTGGCTTCTGGTCATTTGAAGGCGTTGCTGCCGCTCACATTGTTCTTTCCGGTCTGCTGTTCCTAGCCGCCGTATGGCACTGGGTTTACTGGGATTTGGAACTCTTTAGAGATCCCCGCACTGGTGAACCCGCTCTCGACCTGCCAAAAATGTTTGGCATTCACCTGTTCTTATCTGGTCTACTTTGTTTTGGATTTGGTGCTTTTCACGTCACCGGACTATTTGGGCCGGGGATATGGGTTTCTGATGCTTATGGTATAACTGGCGCTGCCCAGGCAGTAGCACCAGAATGGGGACCAGATGGTTTTAACCCCTATAACCCTGGTGGCATTGCGGCTCACCACATTGCTGCTGGTGTTGTTGGTATTATTGCAGGCTTATTCCACCTGACAGTTAGACCCCCCGAACGGCTATACAAAGCCCTACGGATGGGGAACATTGAAACAGTACTTTCTAGCAGTATTGCAGCAGTCTTCTTCGCTGCTTTCGTTGTTGCTGGTACTATGTGGTACGGTAACGCTGCCACACCCATCGAATTGTTTGGCCCTACCCGCTATCAATGGGATCAAGGCTACTTCGGTCAAGAAATTCAGCGCCGCGTCCAAACTAGCGTTGCTGAAGGTGCAACCCTTGAGCAAGCTTGGTCGCAGATTCCTGAAAAATTGGCTTTCTACGATTACGTCGGTAATAGCCCCGCTAAAGGCGGTCTATTCCGTACAGGGCCGATGGTGAAGGGTGATGGCATTGCTCAATCTTGGCAAGGTCACGCCGTATTCAAAGATTCTGAAGGACGGGAATTGACCGTGCGTCGTCTCCCCAACTTCTTTGAAACTTTCCCAGTGATTTTGACTGATGCAGATGGAATTGTCCGCGCTGACATTCCCTTCCGTCGGGCAGAATCTAAGTATAGCTTCGAGCAATCTGGTGTTACCGTTAGTTTCTACGGTGGCAATCTGAATGGTCAGACCTTTACAGAACCAGCTGATGTGAAGAAGTACGCTCGTAAGGCTCAAGGCGGTGAAATCTTTGAATTTGACCGGGAAACCTTGAACTCTGATGGTGTATTCCGCACCAGTCCTAGAGGTTGGTTTACCTTTGGACACGCCGTATTTGCTCTGTTGTTCTTCTTTGGTCATCTCTGGCATGGCGCTCGGACAATCTACCGAGACGTATTTGCTGGTGTTGATGCCGATCTTGAAGAGCAAGTTGAGTGGGGTCTGTTCCAGAAAGTGGGTGACAAGTCAACCCGCCGGAAAGAAGCCCTTTAATTTCAGTGCTGAGTAAAGAAGTGCTGAGTTCTGAGTTAAGCCTCTGACTCAGCACTCAGCACTCAGCACTCAGAACTTTAATTACTGGCTGGATAAAAAGGAAATCGTAATATGGAAAGCGTTGCGTACATCTTGATTTTTACTCTGTGTATAGGTACTCTCTTCTTTGCGATCGCATTTCGCGAACCCCCTCGCTTTGAGAAACCAAAAGATAAGTAGATCCTATCCACAGACTTTTAAGCGGATTTAATCTTAATATCCGTTGCTACTAAGTATGGTGGCAACGGATATTATTATGTTTGTTATTTGTAATTTGTCCTTTGTCTTTTATGTTGCTTCTGACTATTAACCAATGACCAATGACTAAATGTTGTGATATAATTTCCAATCTTGGGAGTAGATATGTGTTAATGCTAGCTTTTCTGCGCTAGGATGAAAAAGGATGTTTTGTGTAAGCTGCCATAGTACTGCTTACATAGCGCATCGCGCTTGTCGCACCACCTTTACGGAGACTAGAACCAGGAACAAATCAGCATGGTCAATCAGAATTTAACCGCTACAGAAATTGGATTCACTCACGAAGATTTCGCTGCTCTACTTGACAAATACGATTATCATTTTAGCCCTGGCGATGTTGTCCCAGGAACAGTTTTCAGTATAGAGCCGCGCGGCGCTCTGATTGACATTGGTGCTAAAACCGCAGCATATATACCCATACAAGAAATGTCTATTAACCGGGTGGATAGCCCGGAAGAAGTATTACAGTCAAACGAAACACGCGAATTTTTTATCCTTACTGATGAAAATGAAGATGGTCAATTAACCCTTTCCATTCGCCGTATTGAATATATGCGGGCTTGGGAACGCGTGCGACAGCTGCAAGCAGAAGATGCGACTGTCCGTTCTGGCGTATTTGCAACCAATCGCGGTGGAGCATTGGTACGAATTGAGGGATTACGTGGCTTTATTCCAGGTTCCCACATCAGTACCCGCAAACCTAAAGAAGAATTGGTAGGTGAGGATCTGCCATTGAAATTCCTAGAGGTAGACGAGGAACGTAATCGTCTCGTTCTATCTCATCGTCGGGCGCTAGTTGAGCGGAAGATGAACCGCCTAGAAGTCGGCGAAGTAGTAATTGGTACTGTTCGTGGTATCAAACCCTACGGTGCTTTCATCGACATTGGCGGTGTCAGTGGTCTACTGCATATTTCTGAGATTTCTCACGAACATATTGATACACCTCATAGCGTGTTCAATGTCAATGATGAAGTGAAAGTTATGATCATTGACTTGGATGCAGAAAGGGGTCGCATTTCCCTATCTACCAAGCAGCTAGAACCCGAACCCGGCGACATGATTAAAAACCGGGATTTGGTTTACGATAAGGCGGAAGAAATGGCTGCTAAGTATCGCGAACAGCTATTAGCCAAGCAGCAAGGTGCTACTGCTGCGGCTACACCTGCGGAAGTTCTTGCAGACGAAGATATTCCATCAGCAACAGAACTTGACGAAGATATTCCGCCAGCAGCAGAACTTGACGAGGATATTCCAGTAGTTGCGGCAATTGAAACAGAGATTCCAGCAGCGACGGAAATTGAAGAGGAAATTCCAGCAGCTATTGAAGACTAATAGATTTTTTATAGTTTTACTTGTCTTGGAGTAAGAGTATCAAATCATTTTATAAAGAGGGTTTTTCCCTCTTTTTTTATGTGGAGAATCGGTGAGAGTGAAGAGTTGGGAGACGCGATTGATTAATCGCGTCTGTACAAGAGGTGGGAGTAGAGACGCGATTAATCGCATCTGTACAAGAGTTAGGAATAATAACTCTTAACTTTTAACTAAATAAGTGGGGTGAAATATTATGGCAACCATTCAATGTAGAAATATCACTTTTGATAATATCCAAGCAATTTTGTTTGACAAAAACGGTACTCTAGAAGATTCAGAAACGTATTTGCGATCGCTAGCACAAAAAGCAGCAAGGTTAATAGATGCTCAAATCCCTGGAACTGGGGAACCCCTATTAATGGCATTTGGCATCAATGGCAATTTTCTAGATCCCGCAGGTTTAATATCAGTAGCAAGCCGCCGTGAAACAGAAGTTGCGGCTGCGGCATATATTGCCGAAACAGGAAGAGGATGGTTTGAATGCTTAAAAATAGCCCGTCAAGCCTTGGATGAAGCGGAAAAATACATTGGACAAACTCCTTCACCACTGTTTGTAGGTAGCCTAGAAATTTTGAAATACCTGCGGGAGGGTGGGTTAAAACTTGGCATCCTCTCGGCTGCGACAACTCAAGAAGTACGTAATTTTGTAGCCAATCACCAGTTAAGCGATTATATCCAGTTGGAAATGGGAGTAGATGAGGGGCCGAGTAAACCAGATCCCGTGCTATTTTTGCAAGCTTGTCAAGCTTTGGGAGTTGAACCGAATGCTACCTTGATGGTGGGTGATGCAGTTGGTGATATGCAAATGGCACGTAATGCTAAAGCCGCAGGTTGTATTGGTATCACTTGGGTAGGTAAACCAGATAATGTCCGAGGTGCGGATGTGGTAATTAATCAACTTGATGAAATCAAGATTTTAGAGGATTAATTTAATGTGAGTTCGATGAACTCAAAAAACGGCAGTTGGGGCGTTTTCTGCCACATTAGTTTTCAGATGGCATAGAAATCATCTACGTCACAGAATTTCTGTGTGAAATCAATCAAGATACTATAGTGTCCATCTATACCTGAGAGTAATACCAATTCAAAAAATGTTTGCGACAAATAAGGCATTTAGGATGAAATCATAACCAGTCAAAGAAGCAGCAATTTTAGGAGTCAGTTCAGCTAGAAGTTGAGCAACCTTGGTTGGTAGATGCTCCAGGTTATCAAATAACTCCCATTTCAGGTCTTGCTTGAGATGTTCCCAGACGCGCTCTATGGGGTTAAGTTCAAGAGAATGGGCTAGCTGAAACAACAGAATGATGTTCTCTGGAATTTGTAAAGGTTTAGCTTTATGAAACAAGCCGTTATCAACTTGTAGAACGCTGAGTGAGTTGGGATAACAGGCAGCGAACTTATTCAAAAATTGTTGGTAGCATGTCCATTGTCTTGACTTGATTATAAATAAACACTGGCATTTCTCTGAAGCACTGATGTTTGTAATCTTTACAAGTTATACTTTTTAGTTTTTTTATACATTTAAATTACGTTAATTTATTGCAATCATAACAAGTCCATAAATAATCAAAACTGAAGTACCCCGATTACTATACTGGACTTTATTTCTAACTATTATTATGTTTTGATTTAACAGAAAAGAATTTATTGAATCAATTTTATACTTAGTCTTTCTTCTCTTATAAATTGATTGTTTTTGTATTTTGGGGAAGGATATATTCTTCCTGACTATGTTTTTCTTCTTTCTTTTCTTGTACAACTTGAGTGGCATATATTTCCACATCTCCCTGAATAATATCTTCTACATGACTTGCAAATAGATTAAATGCCTGTTCGTGGCTTGGATAAATACGATAAGGGCCAGTCAACTGTGAGAATTGCCACCCTTGGGTTTTCAAAGACTCAACTGTTAGGCGATAGTGTCGCCAGCGTTCTCCATAGTGAAAAAACTCTTCAATGGCAGCACTGATAGCAACTAATTGGCTCAGACCAAAAGTTGACCATATAATGATATTCCTATTGCTATTGTTAGGTTGAAAATTAGTGTTAATATTTAGACTTACCAATGCTGGAAGAATTACACCACCAATAATCGTTGTTATCCGTAAAAAATAATGGCGATCGCGCGATAAATTTGCTTTACTTTCCATCCAGAGTACTTGGTCTAACTAGCGCGATCGCAAAAAATATTTTTGCATATCACCTAAGTTAATCTCTGCAAATAATTTGTTAAAATCTTCTTTTAAAAAATCGTGATAACTATCTTTTTTTGCCATTTTTTACTCCTAATTAGAAAGTAACCCTTTAATTACTTTGCCTAAATTCTCAACTCCTTTCTCTATGTCGAGTAAGTCGATGTATTGTAATGTACCAGATTTAGCTAGCTTTTTGGCTCGTTCATCACTAGCCTTTCCACGCAAAGCATCTGCAAGTATATCTGCGGTTCTACCACTACCAGCAATCACAATAACTAACCTTCCACTATCAACGCTAGAAAACGCATCCTTAAAGGTAATTTCGCCACCGTTTAAGAGTAGTGTCATCGAAGGTGCATCATTGGCCAGCATAGTCGCAACGCAAGATATCCAAGGAGACTCGTCGCCCCAATCATTACCAGGAACTAGCACGAAATGAGTATGGTTTGGCTCTAAGGGTATTAAATCAGCAGCAGTTTCCGAATGATTAGGTAAAGCCACTTTGCTTTCGGGTGTCACACCAACCAAAGCAAACTTAGCACCTATCTGGGTACGAGCCGCACCCATCATTCGCATAATTCCTACATCCGTACCTCCATCCACGACATAAGCCCCTAAAGTTTCAGCAATGGGGGCTAAAACTTCCACAAACAACCGTTGAATTCGGAGAAAGTCAGCTTTACTGATGTTACTTGCACCCCCCACTACTACTAAAACAGGACGCGAACCGCCAAGCCCTATTTCCTCAAGAGCATTTGGCAATTCTGCTTGCTGCTTAACTTGAGTAGCTAATGCTGTTTGCCCATTATCAAAGGTAAGTTTTAAACAACTTTTCATTTTTTAAAAATACTGACTGCTTAGGTTTTCCAGCGTAGTGCTTCGCAGTCATTTTCTGCAAGTGTTGTATTTCGTTCTCACATGAAGAATAAGGAATTTTATGATGTTTTTGTAGGGGTTGCCCGTTGATTAATGTGCTACCAGATTTGCTCTTATATGTAAATAGCGATGCTTGCTGTGGTAACAGAGCTTTGTTATTTGCGTAGTGTCTCGTAGAAAAGTGCAGACTACACTTAATATTCAAGTTTTTTACGATAATTTTACTTACTGGAAAATTTTTGATGCACAAATTAATAGCTTCTTGTTTGTTAGCATCATAAATTAGAATTTTGCACTTTATTTATGGGCAAAATCACCAGTTTGTAAATTAATCGGAATGATTGGATTTTAACTATAAGTTCCTGCTCTATCATTTATTACCGTAACAGGTTCTGACTGTATATCCTCTATCTTATTAAACTCTCCAGCTCGCCAGCTATCTGTTATATCCTTGATAAAACTGGCAATCGGGATCGCAATTAACAAACCCAATACTCCTCCCAACTTTGCGCCCAGCAATAAAGAAATTACCACCCACACAGGATTTAAGCCAGTCAAATTGCTGAGAATTCGAGGTGCAATAATATTAGAATTAATTTGATCGATCGCAACAGCTACACCTAAGACTTCCACCCCTAACCAAAAATTTTGCAGCGCTACCAACAAACTTACTATGGCGATACCGACTCCTGTACCAAAGGGGAAAAGTGAAAATAAGCCAATACCAATACCAAACAATAGAGCTAAGGGAACTTGCAGTGCTAAAAATACCAGTGTAATTGTCACCCCTAACACAGCTCCCAATGTTGCTTGACCGATGAAGTAATTGTGGAAATCCTCTCGCAGTAATTCCCGTACTCTTGACCCAATATTAGGAGGAAACCACTGAAAAATTCCGTCCCAAAGACGTTCACCATTCAATATTAGGTAGATAGTCAACACTACTGCCAGCAGCACATTGAGGACAATACCAATGGTATCGACAGCAAAACCAAGAATTCTACCAGTGAAGGACTGAAGTTGGTTAGATAATCGTTCCAGAACTTGGGTGAATAAACCACTTAAATTAATCGGAAGTTGCTGTTGGCTTAACGCCCAATCCTGAAAAGCTTGGAGTTGCTGAGTACCAGAATCAATCCAACTAGGCAAAATATTAGCCAGTTCAACGAGCTGTTGAATAATCAGAGGAACCAAAGTGATGCCTAAAGCTACTAAAACCACCAGAGTTAAAAGCAACACTCCTCCGATCGCTAAGTTGGGTTTTACCCCTTGTTCCTGGAGAAACTGGATTGGATAATTCAAGACAAAAGCTAGCAGGATGGCGGCAGCAATAATGCTAACTAAGGGCTGAAAATACTGTATAACCTGGAGCAATAGCCAGCCGTTGAGAATGGCAATGGGAAATGCCAATCCTATAGTTAACCATCGCGGCAGTTTGTTTGCTGATTGCATTAGTGATGACCTCATAAGAGTTCGTTCTAACTTTATTTTGGCTTCTAGGGGTGTGAAGAATGGGGGACGAGGGAGTAGGGGAAGAAGAATTAATAATCAATGTCCAATGACAAATGACTTATCCCCAAATTATGTTGGATTTTTCTCAATAAAATCCAACATAATTTTTTGATGCATTGCCCCTAAAGGTCGCACTTCGCCAGCATTTTGTGAATAACAGTTACCTTGGCGAATATCTTCTGGCGTAAATAACGCCATATCCCAACCCTCATTCAGAACCAGTTGATTTAATTCCACCAAGAGTGGTGCATGAAAGACATGACGGACAACTCTTTCGTTGGGATAACAGCCAAATTCAACAAAAGGTGGTAAATTATAGCCGATTTCTTCTAAAATTTCTCGTTTTACTGCTACATCCGGCGTTTCACCAGGTTCGATGTGTCCACCAAACAGCGCCCAGTAACCAGGGTAGAGAATACCGGGGATGTTGTCACGCAGTTGCATAAGAAACTTGTTTTTCTGGTAGAGAATTGCGATCGCTACGTGCACCTGTTGATTGTTCATGTCTTTATTTTTAATTGCGGATTATTCTTCTTCTAAATAAACTTCCCCCAATTCTTTGCCAGCTAAGGGAATACTTCGGTAGCGAACTTTACCCTTAATTACAACTTCTGAACCTTCACCCAGATTTTTTTGATTGGTGACTACCCAAATTTTGCCTGTTGAGTCCTTAATTTTATAAGCCCACTGTTTGATCAGGGGAGCTTGCTTTTCTACCTGACCTTGGATGTAAACTATAGCCTGATTGTCTTGTTTTGGTTTAATTTCTTCAATTGGAGTGACATTTGTACCAATTTTTAAGCCAGCACCACGCAAACCAGGCGATGTCAAGTTACCACAACTACAAAGTCCTGTTATCAGAAAAAAAGTCAACCCCAAACGGTAAGGAACAATACTGTGCCCGTACAAGAACGAAAAAGATAAATTTCTTATTTGTCGCATAAAAGCCACCGATTTATTTATTTTGGGCATTTGGCACAAGAGGCAGAGGTGCAAAGGCGAAAGACTTACTGCAACTTATTTCTCCCTGCTCCTCTGCTCCTCTGCTCCCTCACTCCCACTCCCCCAATTCTTTATTCTTCAGATGATGCCGTTGATCTGAGAAAATAAACATTATGAATTTACTGTGAGAGAAACGCTACGACATCAAACAGCAACACAATAATAGTCGAAAGTCAAGAGTTAAAAATCAATATTTTCATTTTGGACTTTGGACAACAAGCGAACATAGCTGGGAATTTTCATGGAAACAAAAACTGCCAAACTCCTTGATGGGAAAGCAATAGCAGCAAAAATTCAGCAAGAACTTTCTGTTGCGATTACACAATTACAACCAAAAATTGGACGGCCACCTGGTTTAGCAGTGTTGATGGTTGGTGATAACCCAGCGTCAGCCGCTTATGTACGCAATAAAGAAAAAGCCTGCGCTAAAGTTGGGATCGCTTCTTTTGGTAAGCATTTTCCTACCCAAACTACCCTTGAGGAGTTAGAAGAGGTAATTGCTGCACTCAACCACGACGAAAGAGTGGATGGCATTCTTGTGCAGTTGCCCTTACCTAACCACCTGGATGCTGTAACTCTGCTACATCAAATTGATCCCGATAAAGATGCTGATGGACTGCACCCAGTTAACTTGGGGCGATTAGTGCGGGGAGAAAACGGTTTACGTAGCTGTACCCCGGCTGGTGTGATGCGCCTTTTACAAGAATATGAGATTCCTTTGCAGGGAAAACAGGCAGTAGTAGTGGGGCGCAGTATTTTGGTGGGTAAACCGATGGCGCTGATGCTATTAGAAGCTGATGCCACAGTCACGATCGCTCACTCGCGATCGCATGACCTAAAAACCATCACCCAAAATGCTGATATTCTAATTGCAGCAGTAGGTCGTCCCGGATTGATCTCTGCTGATATGGTGAAACCCGGCGCTGTTGTGGTAGATGTGGGGATGAATCGCGTCACCGATGCTAATGGCAAAAGTCGCCTTATTGGCGATGTCCATTTTGAATCAACCGCTGATGTTGCAGGATTTATCACCCCAGTTCCTGGTGGTGTTGGCCCGATGACTGTTGCCATATTGTTGGAAAATACATTTGCTAGCTATTCCAGAGCGGCAAAAGAAGAAAGAGAGTGAAAGTTAAAAGTTATTCTTAACAACTCTTAACTCCTAAATCCTGTACAGACGCGATTAATCGCGTCTCTGCTCCTAACTTTTCATTTTTTTCAGCCCCACAGCACCTTAAAATTGTGACGTATAACGCAAAAATCGCAAAATGTTAGGAATTAAAGAATGGTAGCAACTGATAACGTGCAAAAGACACCACCAGAGGAAGCCACATTTAACTTAGCAGGCTATCTAAAAGAGCGACAAAAGCTTTGTGATAATGCTTTGGATCGGGCTATCCCAGTCATTTATCCAGAAAAGATTTATGAGGCGATGCGCTACTCGTTATTAGCTGGAGGTAAGCGCATACGTCCCATTCTTTGTCTTGCCACTTGTGAAATGATGGGTGGAACCATCGAAATGGCCATGCCAACAGCTTGTGCTGTGGAGATGATCCACACAATGTCGTTGATTCATGACGACCTCCCAGCGATGGATAATGACGATTACCGCCGTGGCAAGCTGACAAATCATAAAGTCTATGGTGAAGATGTAGCGATTTTGGCTGGGGATGGCTTATTGGCTCTTGCTTTTGAGTCTGTTGCCATTCAAACCCCCCAAAGCGTTAAGAGAGAGGTAGTCTTGCAGGTTATTGCCCGTCTTGGTCGGGCGTTGGGGGCAGCTGGTTTGGTCGGCGGTCAAGTTGTCGATTTAGAGTCGGAAGGTAAATCTGATATTTCCCTAGAAACCCTAAATTTCATTCATAAACACAAAACTGCCGCCCTCTTGGAAGCTTGCGTAGTTTGTGGCGGGCTGATTGCTAATGCATCACCTGAAGATGTGCAACGACTAACCCGTTATGCTCAAAATATTGGGCTAGCATTCCAAATCATCGATGATATTTTGGATATCACTTCTACCCAAGAGCAATTAGGTAAAACAGCTGGCAAAGACCAAAAAGCCCAAAAAGTTACCTATCCCAGCCTTTGGGGACTTGAGGAATCGCGCTCAAAAGCCCAAGAACTAGTTAAAGAAGCTTGCGTGGAATTAGAACCATTTGGAGACAGAGCTAAACCACTCCAAGCGATCGCTCATTTTATTACCAGCCGTAATAATTAGTAACGCTTTAGGTAATTCGTAATTCGTAATTCCTATACCGCAAGCGTTTCATTGATTGGGAATGAGTAGTTTATTTACACCATACTGTACTACTACTGCCCAGCGAAATTAAAAATTCACTGATTCAAAATTACAAAAGCTTATCACGTAAGCTTTGAGGTTATTTTGAATCGCTGGTCTTTTTCTAACGTGATAGATTAATTTAGGAATTTTGGGTTGAATCTAAATGTTTCCTCAACCAACAACTGCTGCTAATATTTACTAACCTAACCAAAATAACATGCAGGACATAGGCAACATTTTAGACAACCGGGTGCTGCTGGTTGCTCTGGTAGCTTGTTTAATTGCTCAAGCATTAAAGCTCGTAGTTGAAATAGTCAAACATCGCAAATTGAACGTGCGTGTTTTGGTGACAACCGGAGGTATGCCCAGTGCCCATTCGGCTCTGGTTACGGCTCTAGCCGCTGGTGTAGGCCAAACACTGGGTTGGGCATCTCCTGATTTTGCCGTTGCGATCGTTTTTGCCATCATTGTCATGTATGATGCAGCCGGAGTTCGTCAAGCGGCTGGTAAGCAAGCTCGTATTCTCAATCAAATGATTGATGAATTATTCCATGAAAAACCAGACTTTAGCCAAGACCGTCTGAAAGAATTACTCGGACATACACCAGTTCAGGTAATCGCTGGGTCGGCTTTGGGTATAACCATCTATTGGTTGGCTAGGTCTGCTTATTGAACTAGGGCAATAAATCTTTGTTTGAGCGGCTATTGATAATTAGTAATTGGTAATTTGTCAATCAAATTTGGATTTTGGATTTTAGATTTATCCCATGAATAAATTCAGGGGATTAAGAATGAAAGGATTTGTTCCAAATAACTTGTTTTTCACAGAGCGAGTATAAATATATTCGCTGAAAACCCTTTTAAATTTTGAATTTAAAATCCAAAATTTAAAATCCAAAATTAGGTCAATTGACAAATTACCAATCTGGTAGATCGCATCAAGATGCCAGTGAAGTTAATATTACTAAAACCGCACAGTCGAGCGCAGTAGAATCACCTTACGACTATCTACTAGGCTGGCAACGAAACCGCCATTGTTTAGCTTTTGCAATGTATTATAAGCTTCAGTTTGGTTAGTGGTATAAACTGCTAGCAGGTAAGGGCGTTGTCCATAAGAAACAAAACCGACGTTACCTCCGACTACTTGCTGCACATTATTTACTAATTCTGGACGGTTGTAATAATCTACCAGTACTGCATAACCTTCTCCTAATGCTTGAGGATTATAGCTGACTGTCTGCTGAGGTGGTTTTGGCTGTGACTGTGGCTGCGGCTGCACATCTGCCGTTGTTGTTGGCCGAGTGGTAATTATGGCAGACAAGCCAACAATATTGCTGACATATCTTGCCCAACGATTGGCATCGTCAATTTTATTAAAACCCCCGACTCGCGTCACGGTTTCGTTGAGATATTTGCAGGTGATAGTTTTAAGTTCGGGTGGTAAGGCACTACGTAACTGCTTTTGATTATTTGCTGTGGGACTGACTACTAATAAAAGATACTCACCCGCATTTGGTGGTTGACAAGAGGGAATGGTTTTTTGAGCAAGTACAGAACTCATACCACCAATCAACCCTACAATCGCTAATCCTAAAACACTTGGTAAATTCTGAAATCTATGCACAAAAGTTAGATTATGTAAATTAAGGTGTCTTAGAAGATTTTATAAGAAAAAAGCTGAAAACCTAGCTACTTCAGTATGGTGATGAAATATGTGTCAAAAAATATATTTTGTTACTCAAAAATAAAATTAGGGAATGGGGAAGAGGCAGAGGGGCAAGGGAGCAGGGGAGCAGAGGAGACAAGGGTACAAGGGGGAATTATTGAACAACTCTCTCCCTGTCTCCTCTATCTTCCTTGTCTTTTTTCCATGCCCAATGTCCAATGCCCTATGCCTAAGATACGGTAACTAACGATGCTAAAGCATCTGGTATTGCCTCAGAAGGAGCCTGAAATTCGCCAGTAATAACGTACTCTAAACGCAGTTTTAACCAAGTAATAAATTGAGGATTTGTAGAAATAATGGCTACTGCTGGTTGGGGACACTTTGCTTTTAGCTCTTTAAACTGCGGTGTTTCCAAGAAAGCTGGTTGCTCAACCAACCAAAAATCTATTTGTTTTTCTTGTTCGTGGTAGTTACGGGTGCGTTCATTGAGAACTTCGTGTATCGGTTCTTCTTCGAGAAGAAAGCGGTGACTTGCCAAAACGTAATGGTATGTTTGCATTTTCATCCTTTGCTTGCTATGTGAATAATTTCAGGGCACAGTGACTCTGTACCCTGACAAAACTAACTTTTCTGGGATTTCTTGAACCAAGAACTGAACGGACAAGCACTTTTTTGGTTTTCAGATTTTGTCTGTTTGCCACCAGATGTTAGCTTTTCCAAAAACAGATTATTGTCGAAGTAATGTTCTAAGGAAATAATCTTCAAGTCATCGGTAACTTTGGCAATGGTCATGCCAATAATTTCTAGCGTCTCTCCAGTAGGTGCATGGTCTTTGTATTCTCCGTTAAAATGTCCCCAATGCCGCCATTTAAATGTTACATTCGGCGGCCCTGAGAAAACTTCCAGTACTTCCCAAGGAAATCCTTGGGGAAATGTTGTGTGGAAGAGTTTTGCGGATGATTCAAAACTTTCTTCTGAAGCTTTGTAATGTTCTGAATCAGCCATAAATAAATTGTAAGTACCTTGGGCTGATAAATCTGCTGCGGTATACTCTGCTCCGCCATTGGTACTTACGCGAAAGTTGTCATTCACAATAGATAACCACTCTTGCGGGTTAGCTTTGAAAGATACCTCCATCTCGAAGGTTCTTACTAAGTTTTGCACGATCGCTTCCAGTGTGCCTTCAAGATGATTGTAGGTACTTTCTTTCGCAAGATTCTCATTTGAACGGGAATAATCAGGCGGTGTCTGATAGCGCCACTCGACATCAGTGCTTTCTGCTATCACCTTATCTCTATTCTGTACCCAAAGTGGCAGGTTGTTAGATTGTGTTGCGCTCATAGAAGTTTTTGCTGAAGATTTGATCCCAATTTCTAGATTTCGCAGTGACAACCCCTCTTTCTAAGATGCGGAGTGGGCGGGGAGAGGGAGCAGGGGAGCTAGGGAGCAGGGGAGCAGTTGCAGTAAGTTATTCCCCTCTGCCCCTCTGCCCCTCTGCCCCTCTGCCCCTCTGCCTCTTGTGCCCTATGCCCCATTCCCCCTTATAGCTTGCTTCATCTCGCGGACTGCCCTTTCCATACCTACTAATGCTGCCCGACTGATGATGGTATGACCAATGTTCAGTTCTTCCATGCCTGGAAGCGCAGCCACTGGATAGACGTTCCAGTAGGTGAGTCCATGACCAGCGTTGACTCGTAATCCGGCTTGAATTGCTTGTTCACAACCTTTAGCTAATATGGCTAATTCTCGCTGGCGATTTGTTTCATCTTTAGCCTCAGCATATTGTCCGGTGTGCAATTCAACAAACTGCGCCTGTGTCTTGACAGATGCTTCAATTTGTGCTGGTTCGGCATCGATAAATAAACTAACTGGAATGCTAGCGCTTTGCAATTTATCGACGATTTTACCTATTCTAGCAATTTGGAGGGCAATATCTAGTCCGCCTTCTGTTGTCACTTCTTCGCGCTTTTCGGGGACTAAAGTCACGTAATCTGGTTTGATATCGAGAGCGATCGCGAGCATTTCATCTGTAGCGGCCATTTCTAAATTAAGATGCGATCGCACTGTTTGCCGCAATATCCGCACATCCCGATCTTGGATATGTCGCCGATCTTCACGCAGATGCACCGTAATTCCATCTGCACCTGCTAATTCTGCCAGTACCGCCGCCGCTACTGGGTCTGGTTCCACTGTCCGCCGGGCTTGCCGGATAGTGGCGATGTGGTCAATGTTAACGCCAAGTGTAGGCACCCCAAGTTTCTCCCAAATCCACAGTCTTTAGAACTTGATTTTACCGGAAATAGCGGTAGTTTTGCTTAATAAGCTACAGACAGATTACACACGTAAAATGCGATGCCGACAACGGGCTTTTCGGTGTCGCCCAAAAGAAAACTAAGTTAGCAAAAGCTTATCCTTGGGCAAACTACTTTAAATAAGTAGCTGATTTCACAAGAGTTGATGAAGTATGAATACAGCAGTTGAGCCGATGGACAAGCTTTTGAACTATCAAATTAGCGAACAACTTTATGCAGGCTCTAGAACCTTAGTTTACCGTGCTATTCGAGAGGCGGATCGACTTCCGGTTGTGATTAAACTGCTCCAGCAAGAGTATCCTACCTTCAATGAACTGCTGCTGTTCCGTAATCAGTACACTATTGCTAAAAATCTTGATCTACCCGGTATTGTTCGTCCCTACAGTCTGGAACCTTACCGCAACAGCTATGCTTTGGTGATGGAGGATTTTGGTGGCATTTCTCTGAGAGATTGGCTCAATCAAAAAATGGCGAGCAACCAATATACTTTGACAGAGTTCTTGGATATTGTGATCGCTCTGAGCAATATTCTTGACGGACTCTATCGCCATCGGGTTATCCATAAAGATATTAAGCCTGCTAACATCCTCATCAACCCGGAAACTAAGCAAGTCAAGTTGATTGACTTTAGTATTGCCTCGCTTTTACCTAGAGAAACCCGCGAAATTCACAGTCCTAACGTTTTAGAAGGTACTCTCGCTTACCTTTCGCCCGAACAAACCGGACGGATGAATCGCGGAATTGACTATCGCAGTGATTACTATTCCCTCGGCGCTACCTTCTATGAATTGCTGGCTGGACATCTACCCTTTGAGTCTAACGATCCGATGGAGTTGGTTCACTGTCATATTGCCAAGCAACCAGAGCAATTAGGAGCCAGGAGGGAAGAAGAAATTCCCGAAGCTCTTTGTGAGATTGTAATGAAGTTGATGGCGAAAAATGCTGAAGACCGCTATCAGAGTGCATTAGGGCTGAAATTTGATTTAGAAAAATGTTTGTCTCAATTACAGGAAATTGGCTCAATTAAATCTTTTCAATTAGGTGAACGAGATATTTGCGATCGCTTTATCATCCCAGAAAAACTTTACGGTCGCCAAGCTGAAGTTGAAAGCTTGCTGGATGCCTTTGAGAGAGTCAGCCAAGGAAGCAGCGAAATTATGTTGGTAGCAGGCTTCTCTGGTATTGGCAAAACTGCTGTGGTGAACGAAGTCCACAAGCCAATTGTGCGACAACGGGGTTATTTCATTAAAGGTAAATTTGACCAGTTTCAGCGCAACATTCCTTTCTCTGCCTTTGTGCAAGCTTTTCGAGACTTAATCGGGCAACTGCTGAGTGAAACTGACGCCCAATTCGAGCAATGGAAGCGCAAAATTCTTTCTGCTTTGGGTGAGAACGGACAAGTAATGATTGAGGTGATTCCAGAACTGGAAAGTATGATTGGTAAACAGCCTGCTGCGCCAGAACTCTCTGGTAGTGCGGCACAGAATCGCTTCAATTCGCTGTTTTTGAAATTCACTCAAGTCTTCACTGCATCAGAACATCCATTGGCGATCTTTATTGACGATCTGCAATGGGCAGATTCTGCTTCTTTAAAGTTAATGCACTTGTTAATGAGCGAAGCTGACATCCGCTATCTACTGTTAATTGGTGCTTATCGAGATAATGAAGTCAACCCAGTACATCCGCTGATGCTGACTTTGGAAGAGATTCAGAAATTAGATGCCACAGTCAATACAATTACCTTATTACCTCTCGATCGGGTTTCTATTAATCATTTGGTTGCAGATACATTGAGTTGCTCTTTAGCTTTAGCCACACCTTTAACAGAATTAGTATTGAGCAAAACTAAAGGTAATCCTTTCTTCAGCACCCAGTTTCTCAAAGCGCTACATCAAGATCAACTAATTACATTTAATTTTAATGGTAGTTATTGGGAATGTGACATTGCTCAGGTGCGATCGCTCGCTCTTACCGATGATGTAGTAGAGTTCATGGCAATTCAACTTCAGAAGTTGTCAATAGCAACTCAAGAAGTTTTGAAGTTAGCAGCTTGTGTAGGAAACCAATTTGATTTAGAGACATTAGCGATCGTCCATGAAAAATCTCAGTTGGAAACAGCCACAAATTTTTGGAAAGCTGTACAAGATGGGTTGATTATTCCTACAAATGAGGTTTATAAGTTCTACCATGATGAGTCTGAATTTATAATTCAGAATTCAGAATTTCAGCAATATAATTCTCCGGAATCTTGCTCTTACAGATTTCTTCATGACCGTGTTCAGCAAGCGGCCTATTCTCTTATCCCTGAATCTCAACGAAAAGCTACTCATTTCAAGATTGGGCAATTACTGTTAAACAATACATCACCTGAAGCGCTTGAAACCAGTATTTTTGACATTGTTAATCAGCTAAATGAGGGAATTGACATAATTGATGAACAATCCCAAAAATATGAACTTGCTCAACTAAATCTAATTGCTGGTAAAAAAGCAAAAGCTTCTACTGCTTATAGAGCAGCCCTAAAATATTTCACTTTAGGCAGAGGATTGTTAATAGAGGAAAGCTGGATAAATAATTATAAAATTACCTTTGAGTTACATCGAGAATCCGCAGAATGTGAATATCTTACTGGCAGCTTTGACCAAGCTGAAAAATTATTTGATATAGCGTTATCTCAAAGCCAAGATAGGTTTGAGCAAGTAGAGATTTATAGGATTCAGATGTATCTGAAAATGACTCAGGGTGAAAATATAGCAGCTAGTATTCAAGCTGGGGTAAAAGGTTTGAGCATTATGGGGATGCATCTGCCAGTCACTTCTGAAGAACAGCAACCTGCTATCGAAACTGAACTTCAAGAATTAAAAGCTAAACTGCAAACGGTTCGTATATCAGATTTATTCGATCTGCCTGAGATGACAGATCGAGATAAAAAGGTTTGTATGGGTATTTTAGCTGACCTTTGGGCAGCAGCTTATATGGGAGGAGATCAATATCTCAGTTGCTTGGCTTCTCTATTAATGATCGGTTTCTCGTTGAAATATGGCAATGCAGAAAGCTCTGGTTTTGCTTACTGTATATATGGGATGAGTCTGGCAAATCAAGGAAATTATCAAACTGCTTATGAGTTCGGTACATTAGCACTAAAACTCGATCGTTACTTTAATAGTACTCAATTTATTTTTAAGACCAATAATATCTTTGCACACACGATTAATCCCTATAATCAGCATTTTAAAACGAATTTGCCACTTTCTCAGGAATCATTCCAAGTCTGTCAAGAAACTGGAAATTTGGTGTTTGGTGTTTGGGCGGTTTCGTTTTTGATTTGGGCAATGTTAATAAAAGGCGATCGCCTCTCAGATGTTTACGCGGAAACTGAAAAATATCTGAGTTATGTCAAACAGGTTAATGATGCCAATATGCTGTATGCATTTACTTTACAGAGGCAGTTCTTATTGAATTTGCAAGATAGATCTAAAAACACCGATTTATTAGATGATCGCAATAACGAAGATATTCCTTATATCGAAGTTTGGAGACAGAAGAATAACTTTGAACATGGAATTAATTGGTACTGCTTTCTCAAAATCCAGTTATCATACCTTTATGGTCGCTACGCAGATGCTGTGCAAGCAGCAGCAGAAGCTGAAAAAACGCTTGCTTGTAACTCTGGTTTCTTCCCAATTATTCAGTATCATTTCTATTATCCACTCAGCTTGATAGCTCTCTATCCCAATGTGACATTAGAGAAGAAAAAGCAGTATTGGGCCATTATTCAAGAGCATCAACAAATTCAGAAAACCTGGGCGAATAGTTGTCCAGACAACTTTCTACATCGATATCTCTTGTTATCTGCTGAAATAGCAAGAATTTCTGGCAAGTATATGGATGCAATCGAGTCATACGATCGCGCCATTGCTAAAGCTAAAGAAAATGAATACGTAAACGAAGAAGCTCTCGCCAACGAACTTGCAGCCAAGTTCTATTTAGAATGGGGCAAAGAACGCATTGCTCAAGAGTATTTGATTAATGCTTACTATTGCTACACCCGCTGGGATGCTAAAGCCAAAGTCGATGACTTAGAACAGCGTTATCCACAACTGCTAGCCCCAATTTTACAACAGAAGCGTTCACTACTCACACCCAATGAGACGTTCGCCAATATTGACAGCATTGCTACCTTCCATCCAAGCATTCATAAATCAGTAACTTCTAGCAGCAATACATCAGTAATGCTAGATTTGGCAACAGTTTTAAAAGCCTCTCAGACTCTCTCCAGTGAAATTGAACTTGATAAATTACTTACGAAGCTGCTGCAAGTGGTGATTGAAAATGCTGGGGCAGATAAGTGTGCGTTACTACTACTTAAAGAAGGTAGATTGGTAGTTGAGGCGACTACTCAAGTTGGGCAGCAATCAACGGTGTTACAGTCCATTTTTGTGGAAGATAGTGCAGACGTTCCTCATAGCCTAATTTACGCCGTCAAACGCAGCCTGGAACCTACTGTTATCTTTGATACAGCATTGCATCCGGCGTTAATAGCCGATCCCTATATTATTCGTCAGCAACCCAAAAGTTTGCTGTGTACACCAATTTTTTATCAAGGGAAACTCTTAGGGATTTTATATTTAGAAAACAATCTGATGAGTGGAGCGTTTACTAGCGATCGCGTCGAAATTCTCAATCTATTATGCACTCAAGCTGCAATCTCCCTAGAAAATGCCCGACTTTATCAGCAAGCACAAAATACTCTAGAAAACCTGGGACAGACTGAACAATTTTTGCGGTTAATTATCGAAAATATTCCCCAGTCTGTTTTCTGGAAAGACTGCAATAGTGTTTATTTAGGCTGTAACCATAACTTTACGCAAACTTGGGGTTTAGGAGTGCCAGAAAATGTTATTGGTAAAACAGATTACGACCTTCCCTGGACTAGTGAGCAATCAGATTTTTTTGTAGCGCGCGATCGCCGCATCATTGAGTCTGGGGAAGCGGAACTCAACATTATCGAAACTGTACAGCAAGCAGATGGAAAACAAAAGTGGTCTAATACAAATAAAATTCCTCTAAAAGATAGGGAAGGAAACGTTTTTGGCATCCTTAGTACATCTGAAGACATCACCGAACGCCAGCAAGCACAACAATTGCTACAACAGCAAAAACGACAATTAGAAGAAGCATTGCAAGAACTCCAAACGATGCAATTGCAATTAGTTCAAGGTGAAAAAATGTCTGCCCTTGGTAATTTGGTGGCAGGTGTTGCCCATGAAATAAACAATCCTGTGGGCTTTATTGCTGGTAATATTGAACCAGCCAAAGATTATGTTAAAGATTTGTTTGGACTAATTAATCTTTATCAACAAAAGTTTCCCAATCCCGGTTTAGATATTCAAGACGAAATTGATGCCATCGACCTGAATTATTTACGCGAAGATTTGCCTAAGTTGCTGGACTCGATGAAATTGGGTGTTCACCGTATCCGCAGTATCAGTAACAGTTTGCGAACCTTCTCCAGAGCAGACAAGGATTATAAAGTTCCTTTTGATATTCACGAAGGCATTGACAGCACTATTCTGATTCTCAGACACCGTTTAAAAGCTAATGAAAACCGTCCAGGAATTGAGGTAGTAAAGAATTATGGCAAGCTACCACTAGTGGAATGCTTTGCTGGACAACTTAATCAGGTGTTTATGAACTTGTTAGCAAATGCCATTGATGCACTTGAACAATATAATACAGAACGGAGTTTGGAAGCGATTCTTGCTAACCCCAATTGCATCACCATTCAAACTTGTGTAGGAGACTCAGGTCAGAATATTTTGATTAAGATTGCTGATAATGGCGTGGGGATGTCACCAGAGGTCAAACAAAAAGTATTTGACCATTTGTTCACCACCAAACCTGTCGGAAAAGGCACTGGATTAGGATTAGCGATCGCTCGTCAAATTGTGGTAGAAGCACATGGTGGTTCACTCTCTTGCACTTCCGAACTTGGAAAAGGCACAGAGTTTGTCATTGAAATCTCTACTCAACAACAATAATTAGTGCTGAGTGCTGAGTGCTAAGTGCTGAGTAATTTCTACTTTACTCGGCACTTTTCCTTTTTGCTTTTTAAATTTTAGGTTGGAGGAAAGTGACGATGATGCTTAAATTGCGGAAACTCTGGTTGAAAATAAATTCCCGATGGAGTACCAAAATCAACAAAAAATACTACTCATTTAAATGGCGATCGCAAAACTTAGTATTATTATCAATTGTGGTAATTTTATCTATTAGCATTAGCGCCACAGCTATCACTAGTTACAAGATTGTTAAGGGATTGCTGCTTGATAGTCTTAGGGAGCAAGCACTGTTAAAAACACTGCAAGGTGAGGATGATATTGATAACTGGTTAGCCATTCGTAAGACAGAAATTAAGACTTTGGCAAATTCTGCTGTGGTGCGATCGCTAGATTGGTCTGTGATGGAACCTTACTTGCAATCTGAAGTGAAGCGGCTGCAAACGTTTTTGCTCATGGCATTAAGCATACCAGATGGTACATTAATCAATACTCACCAAGATCATCTCAATGTTAAAGACCGAGAATTTTTTCAGCGGAGTATGGCGGGTGAAACAGTAGCAGCCGATCCAATTATTGGACGTACAACTAAACAGTTACAGATTCAAATTAGTACTCCGATTCCTGCCGAAACAGGCATAAAGCCAGCAGGTGTATTAATGGGAGGAATTCCAATTAATCGGGTAGTTGAAGTTATTAGCAATTTACATCAAGGTAAGGGCAGCTATGCCTTTGCCCTGAATTCTCAAGGAGTTCCCATTGCTCATCGCAATACAGAACTAATTGGTACACCCGAAAAAGCTGCCGAGAGTTTCCTCAACTCACGCAATCCAAAATTAGTTGAAATTACCCAAAAAATGGTAGCTAAACGCACAAATATTGAATTGGTTCAACTTAATGGTAAATGGAGCTATGTTGCTTACGCTCCTCTGAGAGAGGCAAATTGGTCAGTAGCGTTAATAGTGCCAAAAGAAAATATTGAATCGCCATTACAGGCGTTGAACCTGTTGGCTACAGTTTTGGGAGGATTGCTATTGGTTGGGTTGATTAGTGCATGGCGACAAGTGCAACTATATGAACAGATTCGCGATCGCGCCTTGATTTCTAGCCAGCAGGCGCAACAACTCAGCAAAACGCTGAAAGAATTGCAAAATACCCAAGCTCAACTTATCCACACCGAAAAAATGTCTAGCTTGGGACAATTGGTTGCTGGAGTGGCACATGAAATCAATAATCCTGCCAATTTTATTCATGCCAATCTCAACCATGCAAGCGTTTACAGCCAAGACATCCTCGATTTACTCAAGCTTTATCAACAAACCTACCCAAATCCTACGCCAGAAATTAGCGATCGCATCCAAGACCTTGATATTGAGTTTCTAGCAGAAGATTTACCCAAATTAATGGCATCAATGCAAGTAGGAACCAAACGCATTCGTCAGATTGTATTGTCGCTGCGTAATTTTTCACGGCTTGATGAAGCAGAAATGAAATTTGTAGATATTAATGAAGGATTAGACAACACTCTGATGATTCTGAATCATCGCCTGACAGCCACACCTAATCAACCAGAAATTCAGATCGTTAAAAAGTACGGTGATTTGCCTCTAGTAGAATGCTATGCAGGGCAACTAAATCAGGTGTTTATGAATGTTCTAGTGAATGCAATTGATGCTGTAGAAGAGTCATTGTTAGTAAACAATGAAGGACAAATTGACATTCAGACTGAACTCACTGATGAGAAACAAGTGATTATTCAGATTTCCGATAATGGTATTGGGATGTCAGAAGAGGTGAAACAACGAGTATTTGACTATATGTTTACTACTAAACCTGTGGGTAAAGGAATCGGATTAGGAATGGCGATCGCTTATCAAATTGTCGTAGATAAACATCGAGGAACTATTAAAGTTGATTCAATCCCAGGATATGGAACAGAGTTTACCATCGTTATTCCTTTAACAAGTAACAAGTAAAAATTACTGATAATATCTAAGAGCGCCATCCATTTGTTCACGACTGTAATAGGCAGCTTGGAGATTTCTCACTGAGCACTTTCTATGAATTAGGAAGCCTACACCGACCTGATGATACAGTGTAGGTGCTTCAAATAATGTCAGGTTAACTAAAACAAGTCCAAATCTGTTACAGCACCAATACTGCTAGAAGATACCAATTTGGCATATTTCGCCAACACGCCTTTAGTGTAACGCGGAGCCGGAGGTTGCCAGTTGGCACGACGACGGGCCAGTTCTTCTTCGGATATATTCAACTGCAATAAACGAGCGGGTGCATCAATAGTAATACTATCGCCTTCTTCTACAAGCGCGATCGCCCCACCAACTGCCGCTTCTGGAGCAACGTGACCAACCACCATGCCGTAAGTACCGCCAGAAAAACGTCCGTCGGTAATTAATCCCACCGCATCACCCAAACCAGCTCCGATAATTGCCGAAGTGGGAGCCAACATTTCTCGCATTCCAGGGCCACCTTTAGGCCCTTCATAGCGGATTATGAGAATATCACCAGCTTGAATCTTACCAGCCAAAATTGCATCTAAAGAGGCTTCTTCTGATTCAAATACTCGTGCAGGCCCAGTAATTACTGGTTTTTTCACCCCAGTAATTTTGGCGACAGCCCCTTCCGTTGCCAAATTACCTCTGAGGATAGCTAAATGTCCTTGAGGATACATCGGGTTATTCCAAGTCCGAATCACATCTTGATTGGCAGATGGTTCTTCTGGTATATCTGCTAATATCTCTGCAATGGTTTGACCGCTGATGGTGAGGCTATCACCGTGTAATAAATCATGCACAAGTAGCATTTTCATTACTTGCGGAATGCCACCAGCTTTGTGCAAATCTGTAGCGACATATTTACCACTTGGTTTCAAATCACACAAAACGGGAACGCGGGCGCGGATAGTTTCAAAGTCGTCTATGGTTAACTCTACATCAGCGGCGTGAGCGATCGCTAAAAAGTGCAGCACTGCATTGGTCGAACCACCCACCGCCATAATCACAGAGATGGCATTCTCTATAGATTTGCGGGTGATAATTTGACGAGGCAAGATTTGTTTACGAATGGCTTCGACTAACACAAATGCTGATTTTTCCGTGCTGTCGGCTTTTTCGGCATCTTCCGCCGCCATTGTCGAAGAATAGGGTAAACTCATCCCCAGCGCTTCAAATGCTGAAGACATGGTGTTAGCTGTGAACATTCCCCCACAGGAACCAGCACCCGGACAAGCCCGACCTTCAACTTCTAATAATTCTTTTTCGTCTATTTTTCCAGCACTGTATTGACCAACAGCTTCAAAAGAACTGACAACAGTTAAATCGCGTCCGTTGTAGTGGCCGGGTTTAATTGTGCCACCGTAAACAAAGATAGCCGGGATATTCATCCGGGCCATTGCAATCATTGCCCCTGGCATATTTTTATCACAACCGCCAATCGCCAGCACACCATCCATACTTTGTCCAGTACAGGCGGTTTCAATGGAATCAGCAATCACTTCCCGCGACACTAAGGAATATTTCATCCCTTCAGTTCCCATCGAAATCCCATCGCTAATGGTAATGGTGCCGAACACTTGCGGCATCGCCCCAGCAGTTTTAATACCAACTTCTGCCCTTTGTGCCAGTTGATTGATTCCCATATTACAGGGAGTGATCGTACTATAGCCATTGGCAATACCGACAATGGCTTTGTTGAAATCTTCATCTTTAAAACCAACTGCACGCAGCATAGCTCGATTAGGCGATCGCTGCACTCCTTGCGTCACTACTTGGCTTCTCAAATTCTCCGACATCTTTTTTCCTTCCGTGCCATCATCGCAACTGTTGCGATTGTATTACCTGATGATTTTCTCATGCCTGGGCGGTGCGATCGAATATGAGTAATTCTCTATGTTTCACCGTGTCTTTTGGTCAGCCCTAATTAGAATAAATCTTCATCTAAACGTTTGTGTAAAATAGGGATGATTTTTGTATGTTAGACATCTAGAGTGCCGGAAATAAATACTAGTATAGAATTGCGTAAAAAAACATACCATTTCAAATAGCGCAAGAGCTTGGAATACAATTCTTTTGACTTTTGACTTCCGCTTTGCGGTACTAGGGATAGCGATATGGATTTAAATATGAAAAAAAGTCATTGCCCCAAGCTGAGGCTCTGACTTTCCAACGTTTATAGCTTAGTATATTGATATTGATTCCGATGCAAAGTTGAAGACACTCTAACTTTGCACTAGAGTTATTCTTCAAAATTATATCTGCCTTGAAAATAGTGACTAGGGACTGAGGACTGGGAAAAAGATATTTTCATTCTCTAGTGCCTTCTGCCTTCTCCCAAGGGGAGACGCTAAAAGCGATCTGCCTGCTGCCTTATTTTCAAGGCAGGAATATTAAATTAAAGAATGAGGTCACTTGACACTACTTGTGGTGCTCCTATAAGCCGAATTTGAAACTCAGCCGACCGATCCCCATCAATGCTACCTTCGAGAATACCTCCTGAATAACGGATTTGGCCGGGTGCGGAGAATTGGGCACTCCCAATAAAAGTGAAAGCTTGGTTGCCCCCAATAGTGGAGTTGGCATCGATAGTAAATAGATCAATTCGATCGCCTGCCAAGCTACCATTTCCACGAAAGTCAGCGATTATGTCGCGTGACGAAAGTGGACTATCAGAAATTGAGTTGTACTTGAAAGTATCATTACCCGATCCTCCAGTGAGAATATCATTTCCACTACCACCGGTCAGGACATCATTTCCATCACCGCCGATAAGATTATCACTCCCAGTACCGCCAGTGAGGATATCGTTGCCAGTACCCCCATTCAGCCTATCGTTGCCACCACCACCGTTAAGAGTATCGTTACCTGCATTACCAAAGAGGCTATCATTGCCATTACCAGCGTTAAGTAAACTGTTGCCACTACCACCTATAAGGGTACCGTTGCCACCACTAACATTAACGTTATCGCTCTGACCATTATTGCTACTACTGCTACTGCTACTAGAGCTGGCTCTAACACTGCCGCTACCGGAAGAAATTGATATTGAAGTTGCCATTGATGAGTTTCTCCTAAACTTAGAGGGGGAAAAAATTACGTCTTTACTTCCCCATTATAAAACGGCATTGCTGATTAAGAGTATGAATTTGATTTCCTTCAAATGCATAAAGTAAACAATTTCAAACATGGAATTTGGGGATTCTATACTTTCATTCAGTAATGTTGACAAAACTAGGTCAAAAGATCAAGAGTCCGAATATATTCTTGAATAAAGCTGATTGGAACAGGTCTTTAGTATTAAGTTTGAATATTTGAGAATATTTGAGAATATTTAAGAAGTACTAGATGTATTTTATGAGGTTTACATCAATATCTTACAAAAAATCATCTGATGTCCTTGTACCTTATGTTTTCAGTTGTTGCAGTTGGAAAATACTAAGGAATAAGTAGATTTTTTGTCTACGTAATTATATAGGCTTTAGGATATTATTACTGTATTTATAATAACAATACATAGTAGTATCATCCAGCCGACTTTTTTATAAATAGAAAATTGAGTAATTAACTTTTTTATTCTCTGATCAAAATAAAATCGTAACCCTTTATAGAGATAGAGTTGGTTTTGCATATTGATGTTTGTTTAGCGGTTTCTGTAGTTATATATAACAAATAATTGCCAATAAGTTAAAAGCTTTGTTAGACGAATGACACAAAGAAAAGCCTAAAAATTTATGTAACTTGAATTTGTTCCCAGTCTTAAGACGGGAAATGTATTTTGAGAGGGCTGCTGTCTCTGGTAAAGCCACTGGAGGCGGAGCCTCCCAGGAGCGGGGCTGTATTTAACTTAGTGCTATTCCCTTGTTATAGCAGTGCGTAGGCGTAGCCCGTCGTAGACATCGCTGCATTCCTAGCGTTACATTTTGCTATTGTGGCATCATCACAACTGTTGCGATTACATTAACAGATTTTCTCATGCATACGCGGCACGATCAAACCTTGGCAAGCACTGGTAATTTTCTATTTTTAGATGTGCTTCTATTAGGTACAGTTGATATAAGCAACTTTGTTAGTATTTAGATGTTTGACAGGTTAAAGCTTAGTGAATTTTCTCACAGTTGGAGTATGTTTGGGTTTGCACCTAAATTATTCTTCAATATTAGACTTCTTGTATAAATCATAAATAAGAACCCCACTCCTAAGCGCTTGCTCTTAAAAGTAGGGTGTTGAGCGCTTTTGCAAGAGGTTTATTAGATTAGAGGATGATGTCGTTTGCGACTAGTGATGGTGCTCCTGTCAGTCCAATCTCAAACTCAGCTGACAGATCCCCATCTGTGTTAGCTTGAAGACTACCTGCTGAATAACGAACCTGACGGGCTGCTGAGAATGCGGTAGAACCTATAAAAAGGAAGGCTTGGTTGCCTGCTACACTGGAGTTAGCATCAATGTTAGATAGATTGATTTGATCGCCTGTAAAGATACCGTTTCCAGCGAAGTCAGCGATAACATCTCGTGACAAACCAGTAGGGCTATCTGAAACTGAATTGAAATCGAAAATATCGTTGCCAGCACCGCCAGTAAGAGAATCAGTTCCAGCACCGCCAGTGAGAATATCACTGCCAGCATTACCGTTAAGGGTATCGTTGCCAGCACCGCCAGTGAGAATATCACTGCCAGCATTACCGTTCAGGATATCACTGCCAGCACCGCCAGTAAGGGTATCGCTGCCAGCATTACCGTTCAGGATATCGCTGCCAGCACCCCCATCTAGACTATCGTCGCCGGCATTGCCGTTAAGGATATCGCTGCCAGCACCCCCATTTAAGATATCGTCGCCGGCGTTACCGTTAAGGATATCGCTGCCAGCACCCCCATTTAGGGCAGGGCGAAAGATTAGTGGGGAACCGTTGCTAGTATTGTTGTCATTAAAATTGGTACCGTTGATAATTGCCATTAGTAAGGTTCTCCTGAACTGAGTGGGTAAAAAATAACCTCGTCACTTTCCTATCAGAAAACGGTGTTGCTGATTAAGAGTATGAATTTGGTTTCCCCCAAAGGTGTAAAGGAAACAGTTTTAAATATTGAATTTTGAAATTTCACGCTTTCATTCAGCAACACCGAGAAAACAACGCAAAGAAATAACGAGTGCAAAGAGATAACTCAACCGCACCTGATTGGAACAGGTCTTTGCTATTAAGTTTGAAGATTTAGCAAGCACTAGATGTATTGATGATTTGGCATCAAAATTATGCCAAGAGCAATGTGATGTCCTTATATCTTTACTGGTTGTAGTAGTAGGCTGCTATGAAACAAGCAAATTTCCTCCTACAGAAGCGCATAGTTTTTATAACGTTCTGATTTTATTCAGAATCACAAGACTATACTATTACTTTCAACCCTAGTTTTTTCTATCTATAAGAAAGAGTGATTAGTGTTCTTTTATTCCTCTCACTAAAACAAAATCTGAAACCTTTGTTCAGATAGGGTTGGTTTTGCTTTTTGAGATTTATTTGGTAATTTATCTAGTTATGTATAAGAAATTAATTGCCAATAACTTAAAAACCTTGTTAACCAATGCGTAAGCGTAGCCCGCACTTCGACTTGGCTCAGTGACCATCGTAGACATCGCTACATCCCTTGCGTTAGAATATGCCTTCTCAAATTCTCTGATATCTTTTTCATTAGGTGGCATCATCGGAACTGTTGCAATTGTATTACCTGATTTTCTGATGTATACGCATCGCAATTTAATAACTATAAACTATCAGACAGACAAGCTAAACTTATCTCTAATTAGTGACTATTCAATTATCAAAATTCTGCATTTTGGCTTATTTTAAAGGCAGATAATATTAAATTAAAGGATAATGTCGCTTTCCACTAGTTGTGACGCTCCTGCAAGCCTAATTTCAAACTCAGCCGACAGATCCCCATCATTGCTACCTTGGAGAATACCTCCTGAATAACGGATTTGACCAATTGGAGAGAAGGCGCGATTCCCAATGAAAGTGAAAGATCGTATTGTTGCTATCACCGATGTTAATCGTATCGCTTCCCTTTTCACCAGTAATTGTATCGTCACCAGATCCGGCATTAACCGTGTCCTTCCCTACGGCGGCTTGAATCCTATCGTTGCCAGCTCCGTTTTATAAATCAAAAAAGTGGCATTCATTTATAAGGACTGAATACCACTTTGTATTTATCAAAACTCCTGATGACGGAGATATTTTAACGAGGTAGAGGTATTTCCATAACAGCCACTGCTCCAGCGATCGCACTGGCGCAAAGGGAAGTAATTGCTGTCCCAAATATCCACCACGCAGCATTTGCAACGGTTTTCTTGGTTTCTTCGGCTTGCTTTTTAGCTTGCTCTTGAATCGCTTTCAAGCGTTTTTGAGTTTCTTTCTGGATGCGTTCGGCTCGTTGCAATACGCCATCCCGCGCCGCTTCGATTTGGTTAATAATGCGGTTAGCGTCCGCCTCGGAAATATCTTCACGAGAACTCAATACAGCAACTAAGGTGTCACGATCGAATTGACTGAGGCGATCGCGCAATGCTTCAAATCCAGCTTGGGGATCGTCAAACACTTTCGTAAAGTCTTGCTTAATCCCTTCATAGTCGAGTTCGGAACGATTCAGGGAGTTGAGATAGTTGCGAACTTTGGCAAAAACTCCATCTAGCACTGATTGCACTCTCTGCTGAATCTGTTGGAATTGTTCAACAATCGAGCTGCGAACAGAATCAATTTGATCGACAATTCGGTTAGCTTCCTCTTCTGAGATATCCTCACGTTGGGATAATAGCGCCACAATTGTCGAACGGTCAAATTTCGCGGCGCGATCGCTTAAATTGCCAATTCCAGCACGGGGAGAAGACAGCAACAATTGTAAATCGCGTTTGATTCCTTCAGGGTTGAGTTCTTCTTTGTTGGTATTACGCAGATATTCTTCGAGATTGGCTTCAAAATCTAAAGCTTGTTGAGTGGTACGCTTCGCTAAACGTCGTGGCGCTCTCAGGATATCACCAATGGCATCTTGAGCGCGATCAATAATCTGATTAACCTGCTCTTGGCTCAAGTCGCCGCGTTGACTCACGAGTTTAACCAAAGTTTCTCGATCGACATTAGACAAGCGATCGCGCAGTGCTAAGGCTCCAGCTTGAGGATCGTCGAGTAATTTTTCCAAATCGGCTCTGATACCTTCTGGATTAAGTTCTTCCAAGTTGGTATTGCGGAGATATTCGGCGATCGCTTTTGTAGTCTTTTCGTACTGTTCTTTCGCCTGTTGCGGTACTTGCAAAATACTATCTCGGACTGCTTCGAGCTGATCGAGAGTTTGGTTTATCTGTTCTTCGCTCAAATCTTGACGCTGACTGAGCAATTGTACCAAGGTATCGCGGTCAAATTGCGATAAGCGCGATCGCAATAGGCTAATTCCGGCTTGGGGATCGTCTAGTAAAATTCTAAACTCACGTTTGATAGCTTCAGGATTAAGTTCGTCTTTGTTAGTATTTTGCAGATATTCTTCAACTCTTTGGCGCAGTTCATCGGCTTTCGCTTTTGCTTGCTCTTGCAATTCTCTAGCACGATTCAAGAAATTATCGCGGTTGCGTTCAAGTTGACTAACAATATTATTAGCTTCCTCTTCGCTGATATCTTGACGCTGTTGAAGCAGTTGTACGTAAGTATCGCGGTCAAATTGCCCGAAGCGGCTACTTAAATCTTCAAACCCAGTTTCTGGATCTTCCACCAATCTTGAAAAATTTCGTTCAATACCTTCAGGATTGAGTTCTTCTTTACCCGTTGAACGCAGATAATCTTCGATGCGGCTGCGGAAATCTTGCCCTTGTTCTCGTGCTTGGGCCTGTTTGACAGTTTCTAGAACTTCCAGGCGATCGCTTTCCATTTGTTCGGAAATCTCTTTCACCCTGGCTTCACTAAGATCGTCCCGCTGCTTCAGCAAATTAGTGAAAAATTCTTGATTGATTTCTTCCAACTCCCGTCTTACAGTTGTCGGATCTGCATTCACGTCATAGATAACTTCTTTAAATTCATCTACTAACGTAATTCGGTTAAAGTGCCAAGGAAACGAATGTAATATGTAGTCTTCTACATCTGCCTTAATCGTGTTTTCCTGTGATATTGGCAATTTAGCAGATACTTGCTCAGTTGCTTCCTCTCTAAACTTTTGAAGTTGTTCTGTGATTTGCTCAACATCGACATCTTGAACTTTTTCTTTCAGCTTTTGCAACTGAGTTGTAATTTTGTTCACATCGATATTAGAAAGGTTTACCCGTTCCAGAACTGCTGGTGCAGCTGCACTCAAGCCATACCTAATAGCTTGCTTGATTACACCATTGCCATTACCGCCTCCGATTGTAACCAGTTCTTGAAGCCGTTCACCCAATTGCTCAGAATTAAGTTCTTCAGGAGTAGCAGACTTGAGTAAATTAATTACTTGCTCTGTGGGATTTTTGCGATTTAAAGCTTGTTGCCATGCACCTTCAAATTGGTCAGCAATGTTATTGATATCTTCTTTAGATAAATTGCCACTGCTGCTGATTAAATCAACAAATGTTTGGCGGTTAATGTTTTGCAAGAGGTCGCTGTTAGCAACAGATTGTAAATCTGTATCTTTAAGCAACTGGTCAAATTGACTCCGAATTTCTTTAATATCCAGCCTTGGGAATTGTAGAGAACCTAAAGAACTTTGGAGCGTATTTCTAATCCCTTCCGAATCAAAACCTGAAGTTAACTCTCGCCGGACTGCGGCTGTAATATCTTCAGCAGTAGAAACTAACTGTTTTTTCGCAGTATTAGCACCGATACCAGCAGTTGCCGTGCCCATGAGAGCTTGAAAACCAGAAGTCACAGTATTAGATATAGAACCAATTAAAGAACCTACTGCCGATGAACCCAACCAAATTACTAGTGAAAAATAGGTAGACCAAATGACTACACCAATAATTGATCCTAAAAATGCGCTTTCGATTAAGCTAAGTTTTACTGCTAAAAAACAAGCAATAAATAACGCGATGCTAACGGTTATTAATGCCCAAGCACCAATTTTAGCTTGACCTTTACGAATTGTCTTACCCAAACCTTCAGACTCATCATCAGAATCTGAGCCAATTTCCCAAGATGAAATTCCGACAGCAACTGAAAAGTTTGTCAATAATAATTGAAAGGCAAATGCCATCAAAACCCCAGCTAGCAGTGCTACCAACAACTTAGGCCCAGAAAAAACAACTGACGCTTCTTCTGGAGTTAGTACTTCCTGGGCTAAAGTTATTGGTTCTAATCCAAAAAGTAGCCGATTCCATCCCAAAATAGTTAAAACACCTTGAAACATAGGATTTCCTCACTTCTATTCAATTAAATATCCATTTATAAAATGGTCTATTTATCAGATTAATTATTATTTATGTAAGCTGGCACTTTCTCAGGTAATAGGTTTAGTTACCAAAAGTCGTATTTAAAAAAGTAAAATAAAGTAAATATTCTGCTCAATTTTTACTGAAATAAAGTAATGTATTGTTTATGATTTATTTAAGGCTTTTTCAAAGAAAATTAGGTTATTTTAGTCAAAATTTCTCTTAAAAGTAAATCTGCTAAAAATGTATCTACCGATATAGCTATTTTCGACCAGGTGAGTTACAGTAGCCAACGTTAAAAACTAATATTTATCTAGTATCAATTTTTATTAGGATATTTAAAAAAATGGAATAATTTTTATATAAACTTTAGAAAATAAAATATATTTTCTCGTTGAGATTTAGTTACTAACTTTAGATAAAACCACCTATGTCTAATGATAGAGGTAAAAATTCTTCCAAGCGATTGATGAAAACTAAATAAAAAAATGTATTAATAAAGCTTATTAGGAGCTATGAATTAGTGAATAATTGATTTGGCTGAGGAGAAAGAATAATGGTAGTAGGTCTACATAAACGTGCTGTAGGTGTATTTTCTCATCGTCGAGATGTTGAACATGCTCTACATGAATTAAAAAAAGTCGGCTTTGACATGAATAGAGTTTCTGTCATTACCCAAGATGGAGATAGAGACGATATTGCTGGTGCAGATGTGAGCGATCGCGTGGGCGATCAGTCTGACGAAGGTGCTAAAGTTGGAGCAGCTACAGGCGGTGCTTTGGGCGGATTAGCTGGCTTATTAGTCGGTCTTGGCACTTTAGCAATTCCTGGAATCGGGCCAATTATGTTGGCTGGAGCCGCAGCAACTACCCTAGCTACAACTCTCGCTGGCGCTGGTATTGGTGCAGTAGCTGGTAGTTTGCTTGGTGCATTAATTGGTTTAGGAATTCCTGAAGAACGAGCCAAAGTTTACGACGAACGTGTTCAACGAGGACACTATTTAGTCATTCTCGATGGTACAGAGGCAGAAATACTTAGAGCAGAAGCAATTTTAAATCATCAGGGTGTGGAAGAGTTTGGCATTTACGACCACCCAGATGCGACAAATGCAACCACTGGTTATGTGACTCCAACTTCTACTGCTGGTCATAGTGGTGTTGCAAAACGCGCGATTGGGGTATATTCTCATCGTCGAGATGCTGAAGTAGCAATTACAGATTTACGAGATGCAGGTTTTTCGTTGAATCAAGTCTCCATTATTGCCAAAGATGCGAACGGTCATGGGATCGGTGGTGTAGATGTAGACAAAAATGTTGGTAGTGGTAATAAAGCAGATGATGGTGCAAAAACTGGAGCCGCGACAGGTGGTGTTTTAGGCGGCTTGACTGGCTTACTAGTTGGGCTGGGGAGCTTAGCAATTCCAGGAATTGGGCCCGTGATTGCTGGTGGCGCAGTTGCAACAGCTTTGGCGACGACATTAGCTGGTGGTGCAATCGGTGCAGCGGCTGGTAGTATCGTTGGCGCGCTCGTTGGCTTAGGAATTCCCGAAGACAAGGCACGAGTATATAGCGATCGCTTCCAAAGAGGCGACTACTTAGTAATTATTGATGGCACGGAAGCTGAAATCCGCCAAGCTGAAGCGATTCTCAAACATCGAGGTATTGAAGAATTTGCAATCTATGATGCCACTGAAATCAGTGAACATCGCCCAGGTTCCGACCGGGTAACGCATCATGACGCAGCAGTAGTCGATCCCATTCGCCCCAATTACTCAACAGAGCCTCATAGAAACGATCCTGCTGTAATTATTGTCGATCGTCGTGATGAAGTACTTTAACCTAAAGTAATTTTCACTCACATCAATTAGACAAAATTGCAGGAGCAATAATTTGAAAACTTTGCTCCTGACAAAGAAAACTTGCTCTTCACTTTTGCCGAAAGTATCAACAAATTTCACTTTCTGATTCAGATTTAAACCAATGAAAAAACTAACCCCCTTCGTAATTAGTTGCCTTTTAGTTTTTGGTGTTGCTGCTTGTGATAACGCTTCTAAAACAAGTGAATCTGCACCCAATAATCCTAATGAAGCTCCCCAAGCACCGAGTGCAAAAACTACAGAAGCTTCCCAAAAAGACGCACAAAGTGAAGTTCGTAGAAGACAACTCAATGAGGATATTCGCGCCCGCGAACAGCGTAATAATGTCACTGGTGGCGATACAAAAAGAGATCCAAGTGACTTAGCAAGTCAAGTTCGCTCCAAGTTAGAGGCTAATATCCCCAAAGGTCAGCTAACAGTTAATGCCGCCGACGGTGGTGTTGTGACTGTCGCCGGAACTGTCACTAATCAGCAGGAGTTAGGTAAAATTGAAAGATTAGCTAAGGAAATTAAAGGTGTTAACAGTGTAGTTGTAAAAGCAACTGTCTCCACAGTAACTAACTAAAGCAGTAAACAACATCAAGTGAGTAGGTAGGCGTAAAGAGATGTAAAGAGATTTAAATGCCCCTGCTCGGTCTTAGTGGTCAGTAACAAGTTTAACTGACCACTAATAATTGACAACTGACAACCTTAATAACTATATTTATTGATGCTCAGTTCAGTTATACAAAGTCTTGTAGTTACCAAACATAAAAACTATGGAAACCGAACAACAGCAACGTGAATCCATCAATGCCTCCTTATCACAAGGTACGCTAGCGCTTGAAGGTACTGATACTGCAAACTTGCCAAAGTTACCGCCAGCACCTGAACCTGAATCTCAATGGCAGCAAATTAGCAGACAAATTTCTCAATTTTTAGAGCAACTGCCGCAATACTTAAGTGACTTTTTTCGGGACTATAAGCAGCCTTTAATAACCGTTGCTTTAATTTTGGCAGCGATTGTTACAGTTAGAATAGTACTAACGGTACTAGCTGCAATCAATGATATTCCACTACTCTCACCACTTTTTGAGTTAGTTGGAATTAGTTACACCAGTTGGTTTGTTTTCCGTTATCTACTGAAGGCTTCAACTCGCCAAGAATTAGCCGATGAAATTCAATCCCTGAAAAACCAATTCGTGGGTGAGTAAATTTACTAAGCATTAAACTAGGATTAAAAGGGCAAATAGAATTCACACCTACACACACTCACGTCCGTCTCTACGGATTGGGGAAAGCCTTGTATAGTTGCGGATTCTAATTGCCCTTTTAATTTTAAGTTGACTTTAACCAAAACCCTTGTTATGGCAATAAATGTAAAATAATAGTATTTAATCGGATTCCATTTTAGTCTTTTGGATACATCAAAAGATAGAGAACATAACATTATTTTTAATTTTAAGTCACTTCTCAAGATAGTAGGCCAGAGATAAAAAACAGCCTAATCTAGTTTTTGTAAGTTATTTAATACATTCTTTAACGAGGACATAAATTATGGCTAATGAAGCAGTTAAGAGAGATACAGATTCATCCGATAGAGCGGAAGTCGATACTTATGATCGCGGCATTATCCCTGCTGAAACCGCCGCTAGAATGGAAAGAGAAGGAGATCGTTACAAAACCCGCCCCACAGAAGAACGGGAAGCAGATGCACCTACAGACGATCAAACCGATTCAGGAAGTATTCGCACCACTGATGGCTATACCGTGGACAAAGAAGGTTTGTTAAATAACTATGCAGTTGAACCAGAAATGTACTACGAAGAACCCGGTGATGCACGCCAGCAAGCGGCAGAAGATACGGAAGAACGTATTGAAGAACTTGGAGAAATTAATCAGGACGAGGAAGGCAAATTGACAGATAAGGGTGATAGCCGCGGTAGAGGCCCAGGAATAATTTAATTAACAACTTCCTTTTGCTGGGTGCAATTACACGTAAAAAGGCTAAATAGGTGGTTTCTAGAGACGCAATAATTGCGTCTCTAATTTTATGGGCAAATAAAGCCCAACCTGACATATCAGAATTTTTTAGCTTTTGATACATTGGGCTTGTAATAACTTGTGGTAGCCCATGTTAGAAGAAAAGCCCTTAGTTATCACTAAAGAAGATGATTTATTTCCGCTATTCTCACGTTTACCAATTCTCACAAGTCTTGAAGCAGGTTGGCACGGTGCTTCATTTGGATATATGTGTCAACCTGCTTATGAATTTCCTGAAGTTTGCACACCCTTGTGGCACTCTCTTGTCATTTTCACTCATGGAGCGCGGGTAATTCACGCTGAACGGAAAATGGATGGACGCAAGCGCCATGACGCTGTAGTTGGAGGGGATATTATGATTACTCCCGTTAACGTCGGGCATCAGGCGACTTGGGATGCTGAAGGGGACTTTATTTTATTTGCTATTGAACCTTTTGGAAAGTGATCCTCTAGGGAGCCGTCTTTACGCAGAGACGATGGTAAATGCCTTATCAGTACATCTAATGATTCTCGATTTGTTTGAAGCTGCTACAGGCTACCGAATGGTGAACAATAATTATTTTCGCATCGGCGGTGTTGCTGTTGACCTTCCTTACGGCTGGGTGGATAAATGCGAAGAATTTTGTAACTATTTTGCACCAAAGATTGATGAGTATGAAAGACTAATTACCAATAATCCCATTTTTCGCCGACGAGTTGAAGGTGTAGGTGTTTTAAGTCGCGAAGATGCGATTAATTGGGGAATTTCTGGCCCGATGCTACGCGCTTCTGGGGTGAAGTGGGATTTACGAAAGGTTGACCACTACGAATGCTACGACGATTTTAACTGGGAAATACAATGGAATACAGCAGGAGATTGTTTTGCTAGGTATATCGTCAGAATTGGAGAAATGCGTGAGTCAGTCAAGATTATTCAACAAGCACTGAAGGGATTACCTGGTGGTGCATACGAAAATTTAGAAGCTCAACGTATGGTAGCAGATTATAAATCTGAGTGGAACGGGTTTGATTATCAATTCATTGCCAAAAAAGTTGCACCCACATTTAAAATTCCTCAAGGTGAAAATTATGTCCGTGTAGAGTCAGGAAGAGGAGAATTAGGAGTCTATATTATTGGAGACGATCGCATTTTTCCTTGGCGTTGGAAAATTCGTCCAGCCGATTTCAATAATTTACAAGTTTTACCTCAGTTAATCAAAGGTCAAAAAGTAGCAGATATTTTCGTCATCTTGGGAAGTATTGATGTTGTGATGGGATCGGTAGATCGGTGAGTGGGGAGTGGGGAGCAGGGGAGCAGGGGAGCAGGGGAGCAGGGGAGCAGGGGAGACAAGGGGAGAAGTAGTAAGTCTTTCCTCTCTGCCCCTTTTGCCCAATGCCCATTCCTTAAATGATTAGTGGTTCAAGTTCACGATTATGCCATTGCCGCTGATACCATTCGGTAACTAAAGGACGAACAATAAACTTGGGTTGTTTATCGCCTTTAACGTCAATACGTAAACCTGAATAAGGTCGCCGTTTCTGAGAACCTTGACCGTCGCGACCGATGAAAAGGTGCGATCGCGCTACTAATCTATTTTCATTCCCAAAAGTCTCCATTAAATCTGCTCCCTCAATTCGCTGGCGTCGCAAACTAAACCCGCTACCGCCACAAACAATCCAGTGGATATGAGAATCAGCGTGTCCCGTATCCATCGTTTCTAAATGTTCCAAGCAGTGTGCGTGACCGTTTATTACCAAATCCACCAAAGGACGACCCTGATTTAAGGAACCGATTTCTTTAGCTACCGCATCCAGCACGCTACGCAAGCGATCGCGAACGATTAGAGTTTGTGCTTGTTGCCACTTCGTCGCCTCAGTTACATAAGGAGGATGATGGAAATAAATTATCCTTCCCCGAACTTCAGAATTATTCCAAGATTCAATTAATCTGTGCTTGAGCCAATCGAGTTGTTCAGTGTCAGTCAGTGTTGTTTTATTAGTAGCTAGTTGCTTGTCAATATCAACAATAATTTCTTCAATTTGTGACAGCTTGGCATGGAAGTCGTCTAATTGATCGGCTTCATTAGGGTTTTCCGGGCGAAGTTTGGCTGAGGTTTCAATGATTTGCTGCTTTTCTTGCTCTAAATCTTCACGGCGTTTTTCTAAGAGTTTGCGATCGGCGTCACCTTTTCTTGTTTTCGGCAGCGGTGGTGGATCGTTGAATGTATTAGAATCCAAAGCAAAGAAATCAATACCGCCATAACGAAAAGTGTAATAGCGATTGGGAAGGCGGGTAAAGTGCCCAGGTTGATATGAAAGACAACGACCTGTATCTGTCTTGGCTGTATAATACTGATCCAAGTGACTGGCTAACTCTCCTGGAAGCTGAAACGCCTGAAGATAGTCGAGAAATGCCTTTGCGTAAGCGTCACCGCATCCTGAGCCATGCAAGCCCACATCTAGGTCTAACCGCGATCGCAACAGGTGACGAATGGGTAATGTTGTTAGAGATGCCAAGGTCAATAAAATCGGTAAGTTATAGTAATCGTGATTTCCCGGCACAGGTAAAATAGGCAGCTTAAAAACCATCTGGTCATAAGCAATCCGTTTGCGATGCTCTGTGCCGGAGATAAACTCTCGGTAAGGCTCAATAAAGTTTTGCTGGTAATATTCACTCGATCCTACTAAATAGATCACATCCCCCGTATGCAGCATAAACCGGGATTCGTTGTGATGGGGCAGCATAAGTTCAGCCACTTGTCGCTGAGGATTGTGTCCCCGGTGCCTGCCGGAACCACTATCACCTATGACTAAAAATGAGAACTCAGAATTGTCTGTTTGACCATCTTCCAAAACCAGCCGAGTTTGGTCGATATCCCGTTCCACAATTAACGGATCTTGCCACCGCACCCGCTGATTCATTTTCCGAATTTTCTTAGCGATCGCTGGATCAGATACAAGTTTCAATGCAACCTACTCCTAAATCTTTAATTGAAGGGAGCAGAGGAGCAGGGGAGCAGCACTTCGACTACGCTCAGTGACCGAGCGAGGAGAAGTTGCAGTAAATTTTTCCCCTCTGCACCTTGGCACCTCTGCCTCTTATGCCCAATGCCCAATGCCCAATACCCTCATTCTTCTGCTGTGTCTTTCATCTCAATAGTCAAATTAGGGAGTCCCTCTAGTTTTTCGGTCGGCTCAACTTCTTCTACTAATGGCACGAAAATTCTTAAGCCTGCTGGTACACACTTAATTTCTACAGGTGTTGTGCCGACTATTTCACCATCTAGAACAACTTTTTGTGGTGGCTCAGTGGTAATTTTAAATTGTTTCGCTCGCAGGAAACCAATATCATCTCGTTCAACGGCGTTACCTGTGGAAGCCGTTTGAAATAGATGAAATGTGGCAGCGATCGCTCCTGCCCTGTTAACTGGAGCTACAATCGTTAAATCTAGTAACCCATCATCATAAATCAGACCTGCTGGGCCTTGAGCCAAAACAGAAGTGGGAGGTGCGGCGTTTGCTACTGTTACCGCACAGGCACTAGTTTTAATTATCCTATCTTCAGTTTCAATTTCAACATCAAAGTTATGTAAGCTTCTTAATTGCTGGATTCCTGCCAAAACATAGGCCATCATCCCAAAGCGGTTCTTGGCGTCTCGGTCTGCCAATTCTACAGTTTCAGCTTCAAAGCCAATACCTGCCAAAAGTACCATTGGGCGATCGTTGCAATAGGCTACATCTACATGGGTGGTTGCTCCCTGCAAAATTGTTTGACACGCACCTGCGATCGTGTCAGGAATTCCTAAAGCTGTGGCAAAAGCGTTCGCTGTTCCTCTAGAAATGATCCCAAATGGGATATCAGTTCCCACTAAAGCCGCCGCCGCTATTGAGAGAGTACCATCTCCCCCAGAAGCAATGATTGCATCTACTCCTCGCTCTACAGCTTGATATGCCAGTTGGTCGGCATCGATTTCTTCAGTTGTAAAATAAATATCTAGATCGATCTCTGGCTCTAATATTGCCCGAATTTCTGCTAGCTCTGTCTCTGGGTCGCCCTGACCCGCAACAGGATTGAAGATCAGACAGGCGGAACGATTCATAACGTATAATAACTAAGCTTGGATAACTAATGAAGATAACAAATTATTCTTAGCATTCCTGGAAATTTTCAACTTCCCTTTTGGGGCTGAGTTTTTTAGATATATTGACCAAGTTCAGCGCGATATGCGATCGCATCATACACCAAGAAAAGGCAAAAATCTTTAAAACCTTCCCAATGAAGTCTATTTTTAGTCGTTTGTTTCAAAAGACTCACTCAACTACAAAGGTATTTGGTTAGTCGGTAGAAAAATTTAAAGCCATCATCAGAATTGTATATAGACAGGTTTTAGGAAATTCCTATATTATGGGAAGTGAGCAAATTACTGTTCTTGAGTCGTAGTTTCAGCAAAGTGAAATCAGCGATCGCAAGTTTATCTGTTTAGTAGCGAAATTTGAGTTGTATCGTTGCCTATTTTTAGGAGTTGCCATTGTTATCGGGCAATTTGATTGAACTTTAAGCATCTTTTAAGTTACGCTCCCATCAATGCGTAAATCCAGCTAACATCTCTATGAATCAGACAAGTTGCTTAAGCAACTTATTAAAGGTAGACAAAGTTCCACTATAGGCTACTAGTAGAATATCTCAGTTAATCTTGAGGGTTTGTAGTAAGCACTTTAGTGCTTAGAAAATAAGGACTGAAGTCCTTACTACGAACTTAAATTTGACATACTAATAGTCAGTTTTGCTGCAATTACAAATCAAATGGCTAATAACTAGGGATAAGGGAGACAAGAGCAACAAATGCCCTTCAGGAGTGTTGAGTTGGGAATCTTCAGAACTAGGTACTGACTCAACGCCTCGCTAACGGAACTGTTTTGCCTCATACATAATTGCCAATCCCTGCAAATTTATAGCTCTAATATGCCTATTCCTTTGTTAAGCTATTCCCCCTCATCTCGAAATCATCGTGTATCTGGATATGAGATTCTTGGCGACGAGCAACCTAGAATTTATACAGCCGAATATCTGCAATCATCACTAGAAATGGATGCCTTGATTAAGGCAGCCTATCGCCAGATTTTCCACGAACAACAGATGCTAGATAGCAACCGCCAAATCTGTCTAGAATCCCAACTGAGAACTGGTCAAATTACAGTCAGGGATTTCATTCGAGGGTTAACAATATCTGATGCATTTCGGCGACTAAATTACCAAAGCAACAACAATTACCGCTTTGTGCAGATATGCGTACAGCGCTTATTGGGTCGTGAGGTTTACAATGAACGCGAAAAACTAGCGTGGTCAATTGTGCTAGCTAGTAAAGGACTGCACAGGTTTATCGACGATTTGGTGGATAGTGAGGAGTATATGAGTAACTTTGGTTACAATATAGTCCCCTATCAACGGCGACGGATTTTACAAGGACGCTCTGTAGGGGAATTACCATTTGCCAGAATGGCTCGTTATGGCGAAGATTATCGCGATAAATTGCCGCTTCCCATAACGAAAAAGCAGGTTGAGCCTTTTAATTTACAGACCTTCTTACGCAGTTCTGACAGAGATGTGGTGTTATTGCTATTAGCTTCGACACTGGCACTGATTGTCTTGTTTAGTTTACTGACTACATTTGGTTATTTCCCAAAATTTGGTGGGTACTAGCTGAAACTTGAGGGTGTTGCGATCGCTCACAATGGCGATCGCAATACCCTCAATGCATAAAAATTCTATTATTTGAGATTTCACAAACAAGCTTTTGGTAAAGAATTGTAATCCAAAATCCCAAATCTAAAACCCAAAATTCGCATGAGTCCCTGACTACGGTAGTCTAGATGAAAGTGAATTTATCGCGTGCGATATTATATTGTTTTATGACTTCAGTTGTTTCTAGCCCCCCACGCACTATTCGGATCGGCTCACGTAAAAGCCAACTTGCTCTGGTTCAAACCTACTGGGTACAAGAGCAACTCAAGAATTGCTTTCCTGACATCACTTTTGAAGTCCACACCATGTCTACCCAAGGCGATAAAATCTTGGATGTAGCATTAGCTAAGATTGGCGATAAAGGACTTTTTACTAAAGAACTTGAACTCGGAATGATCAATCAAGAGATTGACTTTGCAGTTCATTCTCTCAAGGATCTGCCAACTCACTTACCAGAAGGGTTAACGTTAGCAGCAATTACTGAACGAGAAAACCCAGCCGATGCATTAGTGGTGCATGAAAAGCACAAAGATAAACAAATCGATACGTTGCCAGAAGGTGCGGTAATTGGTACATCTTCTCTACGGCGGTTAGCACAGTTACGCCACCATTTCCCTCACTTTACCTTTAAGGATGTACGGGGAAACTTGATTACACGATTGGCAAAACTGGATGCAGGCGAATACGATGCTTTGATTTTGGCAGCAGCAGGATTAGAGAGATTGGGAATGGGCGATCGCGTTCATCAAATCTTACCCAAAGAAATCTCCCTCCACGCGGTTGGACAAGGAGCTTTGGGTATAGAATGCCGTGCTGATGATAGTGAAGTGCTATCTTTACTCAAAGCAATTGAACATACTGAAACACGCGATCGCTGTCTCGCTGAACGATCTTTTCTCCGTTCTCTAGAAGGTGGATGTCAAGTACCTATCGGTGTAAATACAGAAATATCTGGGGAGAATTTGACCTTAACCGGGATAGTCGCCAGTGTAGATGGTCAAAAGTTCGTCAAAGATACCGTCACCGGACTTGCCAATAACGCCGAAGCACTAGGCACAGAACTAGCAGAACTGTTGCGACAACAGGGAGCGCAAGAAATTTTATCAGAAATTTTTGCGGTGATTCAGCGCGGTTCCTAAGTAATTGGGCAAGCCAATGTGATTAGATAAGAATTGATCGCCGTTGCACTAAAGATGTGCCAGACGCGACAAGTCGCGTTGGTCGAGATTTGAGAAAGTTAATTTGACAATATAGACTCAGGGAAGCAAAAATTACCATGCGGATTCTATTTGTTGCAGCAGAAGCAGCACCCGTTGCGAAAGTAGGAGGAATGGGTGATGTTGTCGGGGCATTACCCAAAGTCCTGAGAGAAATGGGGCATGATGTGCGGATATTCTTGCCTTACTACGGCTTCCTGCCAGACAAAATGGAAATTCCCCAAGAACCGATCTGGTGGGGAGATGCCATGTTCCAGCACTTCGCAGTATACGAAAGTGTTCTGCCTGGTACTGATGTTCCCTTGTACTTATTTGGACATCCGTCTTTCATGCCGCGCCGCATCTATTCTGGAGATGATGAAGATTGGCGGTTCACATTGTTTGCTAATGGTGCAGCCGAGTTTGCCTGGAATTACTGGAAGCCAGAAATTATCCATTGCCACGATTGGCACACAGGAATGATTCCGGTGTGGATGCACCAAGATCCTGATATCACCACAGTGTTTACCATCCATAACCTGGCTTATCAAGGGCCATGGCGTTGGTATTTAGAGAAAATTACTTGGTGTCCCTGGTATATGCAAGGACACAACACAATGGCGGCGGCGGTACAATTTGCCAACAAGGTAAATACAGTTTCACCCACCTATGCGGAGCAAATCAAGACACCTACTTACGGTGAAACATTAGAAGGGTTGCTGTCTTTTATTAGCGGTAAATTATCTGGAATTATCAATGGTATTGATACTGAGGTATATAACCCAGAAAATGACAAATACATTGAGCAAACCTTTAGTACTGATACTTTAGATAAACGCAAAGCCAATAAAATTGCTTTGCAACAAGAATTAGGATTAGAAGTCAACTCCAAAGCCTTTTTTGTTGGGATTGTTACCCGATTAGTGGAACAAAAAGGCATTGATTTGATATTGCAAATCCTTGATCGCTTCCTATCTTATACAGATGCCCAGTTTGTACTGTTAGGGACAGGCGATCGCAACTATGAAACTCAGATGTGGCAATTAGCATCCCGCTTCCCCGGACGCATGGCAACTTATCTACTGTATAACGATGCCCTGTCTCGCCGCATCTACGCTGGTACTGATGCTTTCTTGATGCCTAGTCGTTTTGAACCATGCGGTATTAGCCAAATGATGGCTTTGCGCTACGGTTCTGTACCCATTGTCCGCCGTACTGGTGGATTAGTGGACACCGTAACCCATCACGATCCTGAAAATGCTGTTGGTACCGGTTATTGCTTTGATCGCTATGAACCCCTAGACCTTTTCACTTGTATGATCCGAGCTTGGGAAGGCTTCCGTTTCAAACCGCAATGGCAAGAACTACAAAAACGGGGTATGAGTCAAGATTTTAGTTGGTATCAATCTGCTAAAGAGTACGTAAAGTTGTACAGGTCAATTTTCGGTTTGCCAGAAGAAGAGGAGACACCAGAACCAAAGTTAGTTTTAAACGAAGCAGTCACCACTAGTAAGTAAAAGGGCAGTTAGAAACCGCGTCTACATAGGCAAAACCCACTTCCGTGGGTTTAAAACCTCAATTTTTCCTTAGTCCGCAGAGGTGGTCACTAACCCTGTCGTACCACTTACCTACGGCACGCTGTGCGAACGTGGAAGCAAGCTACGCGCAGCGTCTCGTAGAGAAGTGCGGACTACCCTGCGGGAAACCGCAAAGCGTCTATGTTTGCATAGCCGCGACTTCCACTCACCAGCGCTATTAGTTACTCGTCGCTTTCGCCCTAATTAACCAGTCACGATCACCAGTGCAAATTTCCCGACCGGAGGAGTCTCCTAAACGGTCTAGCGCTAATAAACAAGCGTATTTCAAATCCCAAATCGGTGTATTCAGGCAAACTTTGATTTCAGGAATTGCTCGTGAATCACCCAATTCACCAAGAGCGATCGCACACGCCGCACGAGATTTCTGAAACTGAGGTTCGCGGTTGTGCAGATTTTCTATTAATAAATCGTAGGCGGGTGCATATTTTAGCCAACCGAAAAGTTTCATCACATGATAATGAGCGCCATAGTCGTTATATGCTTTGTCGGCATAAGTTACTATAAGTGCTTGGGGTGCTTCTTGTGGATAGATATCTAGTAAGGTTTTTGTCGCTAAATAGCAACGTCCAAAATCGGTTTCGTAGAGTTCGTTAATTACAAAATCTAGAACAGGGGTAGCATCATACTCATGTACTAGATCGAGATCGTTGGGATGATCGTAGAGTACTTGCTCTAAGTAAGGTTGAATTTCTGTAAAGGTAATTTCACCACTGGGAACCCCTGCATCCAAAAGCATCCGCAATGCTCGCAACCGAAACACTAGAGATACAGGACAACGGGCAATTTCTGGGATGGCTTTGTAGTAGCGGGAATCAATCAGGTCTTGAATGCAACCGCGCCGTGCATTGACACTAGAACTTTGTAGTAGCGCTATCACTTCACTAATTTGGGAATAGTCACCCGTGAAGCGACAAACTGTAGCGATCGCCGCACTACGGGTAGGTTCATCCTCAGATAAAGTAAATTTTCGCACACGTTCTAGAGACGGTTGATAGTCTGCGTTAGCTAGAGTGTGAATAATGACTCGATAGATTTGACCTGGTTTATCAAGCAGTTGTGCCACCTCTTCGAGAATTTCTGGCTCTCTAGTGCCAATTTCCCCAATTGCCCACACAGTATTTTCAACAGTATAAATATCATCATCTTGAAGGCACTGCCGAATTACAGGTAAAGCTGATTGTGCCTGCAATCGCCCCAAGCTTTCTACAGCTTTGCGTCGAACAATGCGGTGGTCTAACTCATCAGGGTTACTAGTTTCAATCGCCCGCACCAAAGCCGCGATCGATTGTTGAGTGGGGAAGTTAATTAAATGGGAAACAGCAATATATTTATCAGAAGCGTCTTCGAGTTGTTCTAATGGTGTATCAATAATTGCGATCGCTTCTTCTTCTGTTAGCCCAAACATTTTAAAAAAACGTTTATCCATTGATCTGTAAATGGCTCTTGGATAATTGCTTTGAAGTCACTTTTACTATCGTACTAGGGACTGGGTACTAGTTATTGGGCATTGGAAAATAGCGGTAAATTATATTTGAGGATTAAACGACTAAAAAGAGCGGATCATTGCCCTCAAAAAAGCTGTATAAAAAGCTATTCATCTTCATTTTTTGATGGTCTTCACTCTCGCGCTGTTGCAATACGGTTCGGATAAGCATTTTGAACTCAGAATTACCTTTGGGGAAAAGGTTAAAGGTTAAGGGTTAAAAGTTTTTTCCCCCTTTCCCTTTCCCCTTTAACCGAACCGTATTGCACGCTGTTAGGTGTTCCACTCCAAAACAATACGCTCTAGCATTTCAGCTTGCGTACAGTGATGTACAGCAGCGTGCTTAAAAGACTTATCAGAAATGTAGTTGGGTTAGACTTTTGAAGATTTACATCAAAAAGCTTTACCAGTGGTAACGCGATCTGAGAAGATCGAAATACATACATTTGTCAGCTATTAGTTAGTTGCTTCTCTTTAGAGAATAACCAAATACAAAGATTCTTTGGAAGACTGACTACACATCATTCATATAAACACGCATTTAGGAAACAAAACTTATGGATGAAACCTCAGAACTTACAACAACCAATAACGTCACTGCTCAAGATGTAGCAGAAGTGATTGCAGAACTTGAGCAATATCGGGAACGTCTAGTTCAAGAAACTACGGAAACGGCAAAACGGGCTAAGTTGATGAGAGTAAGCGTTATGGCAAAACTAGAGCCTGAGCTTGCCAAGATTGATTCTGCCCTCCAGGAACTCCGTAATCAGCAGGCTGCCTTGAGTGGAAGCAACTAGTCATTTGTCTTGATAATTTAGCTAGAGATTATATGCTAAACTCCGAAACTCAATCCGGTGCAGATTCGTTAAATCTGTCCCATGCAGAAACTGATGCTTTATTTGCAGTAGTGAGCGAGCAATTAAGCTTAAACACCTTCAACTCAGATGACCAAAAACTACTAAAGCAAATGGTTGAGAGTATGGCGGACTCACGAGGCATGGTTAGGTTGAGTTTTGCAGAGGCTTTGGGGAAAATCGGCAAACCAGCCACCCCTTTATTGATGGAAGCTGTGGCAAATCACCCAAACCCAGTTGTGCGGAGAGCCAGTGCTAAAACCTTGACACTCATTGCTGACCCGATCGCAGTTCCAACTTTGGTTAATGCCCTGTTAAATGATGAAGATATGGTGGTCAAAACCTCGTCAGTGGGGGGGCTTGCCAAAATAGGTGAAGCAGCTGTGCCAGCGTTGCTGAAAATCTTAGCGTCAACCGAGTATCCAGAAAGTGCAAAAGGTCATGCAGTATGGGCGTTGGGATTTATTGGGGCAGAAGCCAAAGAGCATTTATATCGAGAGATTAACTCCAACTCCGCTGAAGTTCGGGCTGCGGTAGTGGGTGCGATCGCTAAAATTGCTCAAGAAGGCACTCAAGAAGGAGCATTTAATATTTTAATTAATGCCCTCAACGATCCATCTGAAATTGTCAGGTGTGAAGCAGCAGCTGCTTTGGGTAGCCTGACTTATCGATCGGCAATTCCTAGCCTTGTTGAATTACTACGTCATCCCGATTGGGAAACTCGAAAAGCAGCCGCTTTAGCATTGATGAAAATTGGTGATGGTGCTGTTTTAGAACCCCTGCAAGCCGCATTAACTGAGGAAGAAGAAGCGGGGGTTCAGGCAGTGATGAAGTTGGCGATTTCTCAAATTGAGAGGCAGTTAGAGGAAGAAGCTTGGGAATAAGGCGATCGACATTTCCAATTTGAGCGCATAATTAGCGATCGCTACTCTTTGTTATATTCCGTTATATTTAATCACTTGATCTAATCGGGGCAAAGCGCTCACTGCTGACTCTCGAATATACGGATCAACAGATTCATCATTTGTCAATGCCGTCAGCACTTCCACCCCGCGGATATCACCCATTGAACCGAGTGCATTGACGATCGCTACAGCCACCGCAACATTATCTATTGTTTTCAGAGCTTCAGTCAAAATTTCAAAGGCAGGAGAACCAATCTCACCCAGTGCCATTACAGATGCAATATAAACAACTGGATTAGGGTCATTTAGCGCTGTTTGCAATCCCTGTAAGCCCTCATTCGGGAAGGGAACATCGCGATGATTAGCAGCAACCTGTGCTAGAGCTTTAGCACAACTACCCCGAATGGTTGCATTATCACTCTTTACTAATGACTCTACCAGTAGCGGTACAGCATCTGTACCAATAGCACCCAGTGCTTTTACCGCAGCTCGACGATAAGTGACATCTTCTTCATCTAAAATACCCATCAGCCGAGGAATGGTGTTTTCATCACGGACATTAGCCAGTTCCCACATGGCTCGTTCCCGCAAGTTGGGATTGGGGTGTTTTAACTGTGCAAATAAAGAATCTATTGTCATAAAAGAAAATTTCCCTGTTTAAATCCCCCAAGTTCAATCATTAATTACTAGTTACGAATTAATAACAACTTAGGGACTCTTGGTCAATCACCCAACCTGATACAGGCAAAGCAACAGACTGAGAGTCCCTGAGTTTTAGAGTATGACGATCGCTCGTCTACGTCTAGTCAATCCCTATTACTATGAAAGGGAGTTGATTACGTAGTCGAGAAGATTGCGGAACTCAACCAACGCTTGAGGAGACAAGTCGCGAGGAGCGCAAGCGCGATCACGAGTATGAGTCAACGCGGTAACATAAGGAGCGGTGGGCAGATTCAAAGAGCGATAAACTTCGCGAGCACCTGCAATACCCCACTCATCTAAAGGTCCAGTACCACCCACAACTAAGCTGTAGTTGATCAAGCGTAAGTAGTGCTTGATGTCGCGCAGGCACTTGTCTTTCTTAACTTGAGTGTCGCCAGCTTCACCTTCTTGGCTTAGGTAAGGATATTTCTTGAACGCAGCATCATAACCTTCCTTAGCTACGGCATCGATACCAGAAGCTAGCTTTTCAGCAGCTTCTAGACGAGCTGTAGCACGCTGAATGCTACCTTGAACGGATTCTAGATCGGAGGTGGTTGGAAAACGACCTGCTGCATCAGCAGATCCAATAACTGTAGTGATAACTGATTTCATTGCTTTTTATACTCCAGATTAGATTTGATCGAGTTTTAATTTCAGTTTGCTTGGCTAATAGCCTTTAGCCATGAGCGATTAGCTCAAAGCAGAAATAACGCGATCGAAGTAACTAGCAGCTTCAGCAGCTAGAGCAGAGCAGTCGCCTTGAACAACTTCTTGTTTGCGGAATTTTTTACCAGCGTTAGCTTCAGTGTTGGTGTTGGTGATGTGAGCGACACTGATAGCCTTCAGGATTTGGAAAGCCCGTACAGAAGAGCCAGTGGGTACGCCCAAAGCTGTGTAGGTTTCTTTCAAACCGTTCAAAGCACGATCATCCAATACGGAAGAATCGCCAGCCAACAGCGCATAAGTTACATAGCGCAGAACGATTTCAGCATCACGCAAACAAGCAGCCATCCGACGAGTGGGGTACAAGTTACCACCAGATTGAATCAAACCTGTGTTTTCACAAGCAATTCCAGCAATGGCATCAGAAACCGCGCAGCTAGCGTTGCTGGCGATCGCATTCACTGCATCAAGGCGCTTGTTGCCTTCAGCGATGAAAGACTTCAGGGCTGCCAAGTCAGCACCACCGATAGGAGCGGTTTTGGCATCAGCCGCAATTACAGCTCTGGAAAAAGCATCAAGAACCATGAGTTCTCCTTAATATTCACAAATGGCGGATATTATTTTTGGCGTGTTCTCGATCAGGTTAACTGCGAGTAGCCAAACAAAAACATAGGGGATCAATAGTACCCTAGTCTTTACTATGAGAGACAAAGTAATAATCTGTAATATTTACCTATAATTGGCTGTCCCGATCAAAAAATCAAAATTTAGCCGAAATTGGGCAAAAAATTAAGACTTACGCATTTTCATGGAACTCTGCCATTGCGTAAGTCTTAAGGAAAAAATTTTGTTTTTTACTGTATCAAGCTTGTTTTAGAAGATGTTTGACCAAATTATCTTTCACCATCATCTGCCGTAAAACTTCTAGTAAAAATTCTTGAGCCTCTTGTTGACTCAAATTTTTTACTTGGTCTTTCAAATTTTGTAAGCGAAACTGTTGTTCTAAAGTTAATTCAACTGGAAAGTCCATCATTCACTCCTGTGATTGACTGCATCGAAAGGTATTTTGTTGTTAGTTGAAGACGATCGCTTTCTACTAGTCTAGCACTTAGATATTAAAATGTCTACATTGTCAAGCTATAAGAAATTAGAGTCATAAAAATTTACAATTGCATAATAACACCTCTACATATCCCTTTTTAGGGTGTTTATTGAAGCTGGCCGCTAATCGCTGTAATGTTTAGAATGTTTATATACCAACTACTCTAAAAAGAAAGAACTCGTAAAACATCATCCGCAGGAGCAATAAGTAGGAGTCAGAAGATTGATAGACGCAATGGAATTTTTTCAGCTAAGTGCTGGTAAGTGGCGATCGCAACGTGCAACTCATCATCTGGCGTTCAAGCGCTCAGAGACAGGAGAATCGGATATACAGGTAGAAACTCTCGATGCCGATCATCCCGAAATCATTGAACTGTGCCGATATCATGAGATTGACCCCAGCCTTTCAGTCGGTGGCTCGCGCGTGCGTTGGCTAGGGACAATGGCTTGGGATCGAGAGGACGAGGAGAATCATCAGGGAAAAACCATATTTGCGATCGTGCCTGATAGCGATAATCCAAGGCAAGGCAAATTACTCCGCGAAAGAGGCTACGCCGAAATAGTGCCTGTAGTCGGTCTTTTTCACATGGATGATGAAGATGGACTGGTGTTGACAACCGAATACGAAACAATGAGTTCCATTGAGCGGTTTTGGTTCGCCAGCCCAAATATGCGAATGCGAACCAGTACAGTTAAGCGGTTTGGCGGCTTCAGCACGGCATCATTTTGTACAGAAACACGCATTGAAACTTCTGTTGAGGTTTCCAGTTCAGAAGAAGTAACAGAAAAACTTGAGACAGATGTTCTAGAAAAAAGACAATTTTATTCAGTTTTGGGCTGGTGAACCATCTCAAGCAGAGCGATGCTTTTACTCGCGGGCAAGATTATCTGCGTCTGGTACAGGGACTCGCCCTAGAACCGGGTATGGTGGATGTATTTGATAACCTGCGCGATCGCATTCCCATTTGCACTTGGATCGGCGAAAATATTAACGCTGTAAACGGTCAGATCAACGCCTATCTGGAAGTTTGTCATCAGTGCTTTCATCCCCAAGAGCGTCGCCAAATCCAAATTTTTGCAGTCCCCATAGCTCAATCCTTCGGCATAGATGGGCTATGTAACATTCTCACAAACCCAATTACTATTCTGGTTGATGTTGGTCGAGTTGCACCTAGAGATTGGTTTGGTGTAGTCGTCCATGAATACGCTCATGCCCATCTAGGAGAGTTTGGTCACAATGAGCAGTTTGCTAACATTCTATCTCATCTATGCTTAGGACTGGGATTGGAACCACCCTACTGGGAGGCAGGAATGGAAGCAAGTTTGCGTAGCTGGCCTTACTGTAAATCAACCATAGATCCCCTGGAATTTTGGATAGGTCGTCGTTGAGTCGCTGAGGGAAGCAGAAGGCAGGGGAGCAGGGGAGCAGGGGAGCGGGGAGATGAGGGAGATGAGGGGACAAAGGGATAAACAAAACTCTTAACTCTTAACTCCTAACTCCTAACTCAGCACTCAGCACTCCTAACGCCCAATGCCCCATTAATTTCTTTTGCTAAATGTTAAAAATTATTGCTTCAGTTCAAAAAGGTGAAACTGAATCTCCTAATCTAAAATATGTGAATAAATTTTTTTAGTCATTTACGTAGTCATTAAGCTGGAAGTCTGATTACCTATTTATTGATTAGTTATGGTTTGAATCCAGCAGACTAATCATTTATCCTACGAATACTTAAATTCCTCTTAGTTAAGTTTCGTGAAATTTTATCAGAATCTGAAGTTCTGATACAACTACTCCCTTAATATGTGATTAAAAGTTGTTAACTTTAATTAAGAACATGGAGGCTTTAGAGTGCCACTTCCTCTGTTAGAATATGAACCTTCAAGTCAAAATCAGCGTGTAGCTGGATACGAAGTACCTGGTGATGAACAACCCAGGATTTTCACTACAGACAATATACTTTCTCCGTCAGATTTAGGCGATCTGATTGAAGCAGCATATCGTCAAATTTTCTTTTATGCCTTTGCTGCCGATCGCGAAACATATTTAGAGTCTCAACTCCGTAATGGACAAATTACAGTACGGGACTTTATTCGTGGATTGGTGCTTTCCAATACCTTTAAGAAAAGCTTCTACGACCTCAACAATAATTATCGCTTTGTTGAGCAAGTAATTCAGCGGGTTCTAGGACGCGATCCATACAACGAGCGGGAAAAAATCGCCTGGTCAATTGTAGTCGCTACAAAGGGTATTGTAGGCTTTATTGATGAAGTACTCAACACTGAAGAGTACCTGAGCAATTTTGGATACTCCACAGTGCCTTATCAGCGCCGTCGGATACTGCCATCTCAATCTCAGGGTGAGTTGCCATTCAACATCAAATCTCCGCGATACGAAGATTATCACCGTGCCAAATTGGGTTTCCCTCAAATCATTTGGCAGGTCGAAGTACGCAGATTCCTTCCACAAGAGCAAAAGCCCAAGGCTGGCGATCCAGCTTTATTCTTGGCTTTGGCACAAAGTATCAATGCAACTGGCAATGCTCCACAACGGATCTCGCCATACAACATCGATATCGAAAAGTCTGTACCTTATCGGCAACTGTCAGGAATTAAATAACGATTTTTAGTCGGTGGCTGGCTAGTACATCTATTTGATCGTTTTATAGCGTGCATAAGTCTTGGGTTATGTAGGAGTTTTATTTAGATATAACTAAATGAAACAGACTCTATCCCATGTCTAATGCACGCTAGTTGTTAATTGGGATTGGGCGTTAGGAGTGCTGAGTGCTGAGTGCTGAGTGTTGAGTTAGGAGTTATGCTTGATGTGTTTAAAATTGGGTAGTTTCAGGAGTGGATTAGGTTAAAGTGTCGTTCGTCTTTTTAGTATCTCTAAAAGTTTTGTAAAGTGGGCGGGAGGAGTAGCTGTCACCTCAATCAACTCCTCAGATATAGGATGCTGCAATTTGAGTCGCCAAGCGTGTAGTGCTTGACCAGGCAAATTTACACCCACTGAATGGCCAGAACTATAAACTGGGTCGCCGACAATGGGATGACCCATTTTGCTGCTGTGGACACGAATTTGATGGGTGCGTCCAGTTTCTAATTGAAAGTGAATTAAAGTGAAGTTACCAAGGCGTTCTAATACTTTCCAGTGAGTGACGGCGACTCGTCCGCCTTGTTCAACAGGCATAACAGCCATTTTTTTGCGGTCTTGGGGATGGCGACCAATAGGCAAGTCTATAGTGCCACTTTCAGTTTTTGGCGCACCGTAAACTATGCCCAAGTATTCTCGTCGTGCAGTTTTTGCTTTCAGTTGTGCTTGTAGATGATGATGGGCAATATCTGTTTTAGCGATCGCGATCGCTCCTGTAGTATCCTTATCCAATCGATGGACGATTCCTGGACGCTGAACTCCGCCAATTCCTGGTAAATTAGGACAGTGAGCCAAGAGGGCATTTACCAAAGTACCATCTGGATGGCCGGGCGCAGGATGGACAACTAAACCTGCGGGTTTGTTGAGAATAAGTAACTGGTCGTCTTCGTAAAGGATATCTAAGGGGATATCTTCTGCTTGCAGTTCTAAAGGTTGAACCTCTGGTATTTCGAGAGTGATGCGATCGCCTACCTTGACATTGATCTTCTTAGATGTGCAAACTTGATCGTTAAGTTGGACATTACCCTGTTCGATTAACTGTTGGATGCGAGAACGGGATAAGTCTGGTAATTCTTGGGAAAGGTAACGGTCAAGGCGATCGCCTTTGGTGTTGACGCAGTGTATTGAACTCTTAAGGGGAAGCAAGCTAGGTGTAGCATCCTCAAGTGGAGTTGACAAGCGTTCGCCCTTGGCGTTGGGAGAGCGATCGCTATTTTCTTGGATTTGTAAATTAAATTCGGTCACAATTGCTCTAGATTAACTCCCCTTTTTTAAGTAAAACGCGAAATGCTTTAAAAGGGCGTTATAAATCGCGTCTACCCAGGCAAAACCTTGATTTTACCTTAGCTATTTTGTATTTGTTCTCTTACCGATTGTCGAAACGCTCTAAGTGCTGAACTCATTCCTATAGTTCGCGCCATTTCCACAAACCGAGGAATAAGTTCTGTAATAGAAAAAGTAGGAAATGTGGGGCTGATAAGAGACTTCACGTATTGCTCACCTTGCAGCAAGCTAATTTCTAGGTTTTTGCTTTCATATCGCCAAATTTCAGGTACTCTCAACGCTTCGTAAGCACTAATTTGAGTTTTAGAGGTGACATCAATTTCAATCGCTAAATCAGGAGGAGGGTCAACAGTTAGGTCGATCTTGTCTTTCCCAATCATTAGCTTGTAGTTTTGAATATAAAAACAATCATCAGGTTCGATACCCGCACTTATATCTTTTCGCTTAAACGTAGTTGAACCTAAAGACTCCCAATTCAGATTGAGTTCATCTAACAAAACTTTCACCAAGTCTCCGATAATTACCTTAGATCGTTCGTGTTCTGGTAATGGAGCCATAATTTCTAAAGTTCTTTGGCTGTATGCTACTCGGCTCCTGCGATGTTCTCCTAACTCGTTGAGAATTGCTTCAAATACTGGCCAACTCACATCTTCCAGTATTATTCTTTGCCCTGGTGGAACTCGAATTTGTCTGAGTTCAAGAGTAACCATAGGATTTTAGTTGTTAAATAACTTCATTTTTACTCAAATTTGAGATGAGCGAAAAGGGAATTTTCTCAAATTGGATGTAGCAAACGCCCCAAAACCGATCGCTTAAATTTTCTCCATCTCTCCTCCTCCGTGTCCTCTGCGCCTCTGCGGTTCGTTATTCTAAATCTATAACTTCTTGCGGCAACTCAAATAAACCATCTTCCCCAGCTTCAAAATCAATTACCTGATACACTGCATCAATATTTAACTCACCATAAATATGAGGAAATAATTCCCCTATTTCAGCAGGTTCATAGCGAATTTCAGCTTGAACTTTTTCAGAATCGATAAAAAGTAGTACCAATTCTTTTTGATTATCAAAGAATCTCTTTGCAACCTTGAGTACTTGCATTGATTTTGAACAATGTATAAAACCTTGACTATCTAACGAATCAGCACGATATGTACCAAGATTTTTTGCTTGTTCCCATTGTTGGCGTTTGGTAATATGGAGAATGGTGTTCATAGAAAATTTCGGGATGACTGCGGATTGTAATATTTTCAGAAAATCTTCTAGATTTGTAAAGTCTTTAATTACTTTGGTAGCACCAACATTTGTTAATTTATTATTACCGATTCCAATAAAAGCAATACTCAACTGATAGGCTGCTTTTACATCCCAAACACCATCGCCTACAAAAACAATTTTCCGAAAATTTTCAACTTGATGAACATTTTCTGCTTTGATAATAGCTGTTTTAATAATATCTTCTCGTGAAAGTGCATCATTTGCTGAAGCCAACGGTATCCCTTCTATTGGTAAGTTAGCTTTTTGAAGTTTTAATTTAGCAGACTCACCCCAACCACCAGTTGCGATCGCAACACACCAATCAGGGCCTCGTTGTAATTTAGCTAATACATTTGCCGAACCAGGAATTTCGCTGAATAAATCTTGCTTGTTAATAAACGCTTCCTGGAGGAGGCTAACAAAACGTGCTTTAAGTCTTACTAACTCTTCATTTGAAGGAAGACGTTCTAATTTTTCTTGAAAAATTTGCTGAGTAATTCCAGAATCCGTGGTGTACGCATATTCATTCCAATTTGTATTTATACCAAAAATTCCAAATTCTAATGCAAAAGCACGTACAAAACAATTTTCATCAATTTTGTTGGTATTTGTTAGCGTACCATCAATATCAAAAACGACTAATTGCATAGAAGCGATCGCTCTAAAAAATTATTTTTTAAAATATCACGCAGAGGTCTGAAACAGAGAATTTTCCTCTACGCTTTTGCGTAAGGTTATCGTTCTATAAATTCGGTGGAATACAAACATCTGGCGCACATAAACTAGGAAATTCCAGCGTTGTCACCTCAAAGCTATCCAAATCTACGCAACGAATAGCATGGTTATTAGTATCAGCAATATATAAATGTGAACTCCAAGCACTCAATCCCGAAGGTTCAAAAAACCGAGTGTTCTTACCCTGGCCATTTTGTAAACCAGCAGAACCATCTCCCAAAACTGTTTGACAATTTCCACTGAGGCTAACTAATTTAATTTTATGGTTATAAGTATCTGCCACCCACAAAAAATTCTGAGCAAATTCAACTCCTAAACAGTGTTGTAAACGGACATCTTCACCTTGTCCATCTACATCGCCAAACCCAAATAAACCGCCACTACCACAAACAGTTCTTACTTGATACGGTTCGACAATTCCCACACCACGAATTGAACTAACTTCACTGTCAGCAATATATAATTCTTGCCCATTATTAGTAATACCACTAGGTTGGGCAAAGGCAGATTCAGTAAGTAAACCATCAATACACGCTTCTGCACCAGTACCAGCATAAGTTTTGATGATGCCAGTTTCTAAATCCATTTGCCAAATTTGATGCGGCCCAGCCATTGCAATAAATAGGGTATCTCCTACTTTCACTAAATCCCAAGGGGAATTCAGTGGGGTTTCTAAACCAGCACCGCCATGAGGATGGATATTACGACTTTGTTCGTCAGTCCCCGCAATAGTTTCGACTACTTGATGCTTTAAATCAACTCGCCGCAGCGCATGATTTTCTGTATCAGCAACGTAAAGAATCTGATTTTCGGCATCATAAGCCATTCCTTGCGGTGCAAAAAATTGCGCTTCGTTAAAAGCACCATCAGTTAAGCCAGATTTTCCAGTCCCAATTAACTGTAAAATTTCTCCATCAAAGCTACTCATAACCAGGCGGTGATGTCCAGAGTCAGCGATAAACAAACCTGCTTGAGTAGCTAAAACTTTACCAGGAAAAGCTAGGGGTGTGATTAATGGTTGGCGCTGTTTTTCTAAAGTCAAGCTGATTTCTTGGAAATTAATTGTGCCTTTGTCTTGGTGCTGCTGAATTAATTTTTGAATCAACTCGTCTAAAGTATTACGGTTTCCTTCACCAGAAATCTGGCCAATCACGTAACCTTCTGGATCAATAATTATTAACGTAGGCCAAGCACGCACAGCATACTCTTCCCAAATCCGAAAACCGCTGTCAACTACAACAGGATGTTCAATGTCATAGCGCAGAATAGCTTGGCGGATGTTTTCTGTTTCTTTTTCGTTGTCAAATTTGGCGGAGTGAACGCCGATTATGGTAAGGCTATCTTTATATTTTTGTTCTAAATATTTTAGATATGGCAGAATATGCAGACAATTGATACAGCAGTATGTCCAAAAGTCTAAAATTATGGCTCTACCTTTGAGTTGTTTGAGAGACAAAGGTTTATCGCTGTTGAGCCAAGAGTAATTTGGCGGTAATTCTGGCGCTCTGACACGAGGAATCATGAACCTATCCCACTATTTTAAAAATCCCTCTTTTTTTTGTAAATGTGCTTAAAAACCTTGATTTTTCATTTTCGGTTTTCAATAAGCTTAAGCTTTTTAGCACAAATATTACTTAGTGGGATAGATTCATACTAATTTGTAATTTGTAATTAATATCATGTTCAGGTAATTTAGTTATGATTTCCCCAGCCCTTAATCCATTAAAAACTTGGTTGCCACGGCTACCTCTGATCTGATATCGCTTATGCTAAATATGGATATTTCACAATCAAAAAGTTGCAATGGCACACCATTACCTGTACCGGAATATCCAGATACAGCAATATATTTATCGGATTAAGCAACGTAGGTTATCTGTAGGTATTCGTTGCCCATACAGGAACATTAAAACCTGTATAAATTACCAAGTTTCCATCATCTTGAACTTGGAGACGACAACTAGAACCACGCCCATTTGTATTACTTGCCCACACAGGGGTTCCACTATAGTTATAACTGACTAAATTGCAGTCAGTTTGCATGATGGTGTAGTAAACTGCTACATTGTAAGTGTTTGATGCCCATAGAGGAGTGGTGTCATCATAAAGAACAAAGTTTCCATCAGATTGCTGTATAGCTTTATATCGCCCATTCCCTGAAATCAAGTATTGATTTTGATTGGCGAATAAGTATTCACCTGCATAAAGGATAGATGTACCAGCACCCGCTAGAGCCTTGTTTTGTTGAATAAGCAATGTAGCTTGTGATGAAATTGCAAATGCTGTTGTTAAACCTAGAATTTTTGAGAGTTTAGATAATTTCACAAACCTACCTCCAATAAAGTTCTGTTTTTTATAGACAGTGCTGAGGTTTGATAAGTAGTGCAAAATTAAATATAGGGGTTTTCGGCCTGGTGAGGTACGTTTTTAAAGCTGCTTATTCTGCTAGAAAAGATTTAAGTGTACCTCAGTTGCTCAGGAAACACTATATACAATTTGTCATTGTGAATAAAGCCAAGCAAAACGAAGCAATTCGCTTGCAGTTTAGAATTCTTTCTCTATCAGAGAGCTACCGCGAACCCTACATTTCATTTCGCTGACAATGACATAAATAATTTAATTTTGCGTAACCACTTAGGAGTAAAGTCAGCTTTGATTAACACCAAATTATACTAACATCGAACTATACTGTTAATTGCTATTTAAGAAATAAACTGTTAAAAAGTTTACAATTTGAAAAGACTTAACAAACTAACTACTACGAAGTTATTAGCCTGGGTGCAACTAGCCAAAACCCAAGCTGAACGAGGACAAGTTGCCGATCGCATTCCGCTATTAGCTAAAGCTAATTCTGCTTGGTTTGCAGTTCATATCTGCTGTGAATCGGGGAAAACCATCAGCTTTGGGGATACAGCTTCTATTTTCCCGCTAATGAGCGTGATTAAGACATTTTCTCTACTTTATCTGCTAGAACATCTAGGAGCAGAAAAGGTTTTCGGTTGGGTTGGGGTTGAACCATCAGATGCACCCTTCAATTCTTTAGAACAATTAATTAGCGATCGCGGTCATCCCCGTAACCCGATGATTAATAGTGGGGCAATTACTTTGTCTGAGAAGTTACCAGGAAAGGACGCTAATCATCGCACTCTCTTATTGTGTCAATGGCTTAACCAATTAGCAGGTTGCCAACTAAGTTTAGATGAGGAAATGCTGGCTTCAGTGCGACTAACCCGTTCAACAGCTAATGAAGCGATCGCTAATTATCTCGCCCAAGTCGGTTATATAAAAAATATTGAAACAGCACTTGACACTTATGAGCAAATATGCTCTTTATCTGGGCGAGTTGAAGATTTAGCCCTGTTAGGAAAACTCCTAGCTTGTGAAAATAGCTATTTATCCTCACAAAACCGCCGGATTGTAAATGCTGTAATGTCAACTTGTGGACTATACGAAGTTTCTGCCGAGTTTGCAGTCAGAATTGGCTTACCGATGAAATCAGGGATTGGTGGTGGACTTGTAGCAATAGTACCAGGAGAGGGAGCGATCGCTTGTTATAGTCCAGCTTTGGATCGAGTAGGAAATCCGGTAGCAGGGCTTGTCTTCATTGAGGCTTTAGCACAAGAGTTGCAGTTGAGCATTTTTGGCTAAATCCTGTTTTTGAATGGGCAGAGAAATGATAAATTCCGTACCACTACCCACCTCAGATTTACAGATTAGTTGTCCTCCATGTTTTTCGACAACAATCTGATGACTAATCGAAAGTCCCATCCCAGTGCCAACGCCTGTTGGCTTGGTGGTAAAGAACATCTCAAAAATTTTCTCTTGAGTATCAGGGGCAATACCAGAACCGTTATCAGCAATACGGATAACTACCCAGTTTTTTTCTTGAAGTTCGGTAGCGATCGTAATTTGTGGGTTGTCTTGAGTATTGTGCTGTTCGTCCAAAGCATCAAGTGCATTGTTGATAATGTTCATAAACACCTGGTAAAGCGAGCTAGAAAAACCTTCAATGTTAGGAATATCACCGTAGCAGCGCTCAACCGTAACACCTTTTTTAATCCGGTTATTCAGGATGAGTAACGTACTATCAATACATTCATGCAAATTAACTGCATGGGCCTCTGCTTCATCTAGACGAGAGAAGTTTTTCAAACTCAGGACAATTTGCAGGACGCGATCAGCGCCGAACTTCATCGACTGCAAAACTTTAGGTAAATCTTCTTCTACAAATTCTGCATCAATTTCGCTAGCGTGGTCTTGTACCGCTAGAGGTGGACTAGGTATTTCTTGGCGATAGGTTTGTAACAATGCTAATAAATCTTCTACATGCTGAATAGCATGATCTAAATTGCCATAGATAAAATTTACCGGATTATTAATTTCGTGGGCAATGCCAGCTACCATTCGTCCTAAACTAGACATTTTCTCACTTTGAAGCAATTGCGCTTCTTGCATTTGCTGCTGACGAAAGGCGGCTGCTTGCTCTTCTTCCAGTAAGCATTTAACCCTGTGCAAAACTTGGTTAAATGCAGTAGCAAGTATGCCAATTTCATCTGTAGTTATGACGGGTGCTTGCAGATCAAAGTTAGATTCTTTAGTGACTCGCTGCGCGACATTTGTCAACACTTCGACAGGATGGGTAATAGTTCGACTCGTCAAAAAAGCTAAAAGAGTAGCAATTACTGCTGACAACAGAATGCTAGCAACAATAATTTGAATCCGTATTTGTGCTACTGTCTTGAACGTCATCGTTGCTGCTTGTAATTCTTGATAAGAAGCATTGATGACAGTAACTAGTTCATCGGAGATACCATCAAACTCAATTGCTAACTCACTATTGGTAAACTTCAACAGTCTTTGTTGTGCGATCGCAATTTTATTCTCAGTTAGAGGAGATAAATCAAGTTGTTGAGATACTTCCTCAAGTTGCTGGACATAAGTGTGTGTTATGGCTTCATAAGTTTTTAGAAGCAGGGGAATATTCTCAGTGTGCTTTTGGTTCGCATAACCGACAGTTTTTATATATGTTTGGAGTTCCAACCAAATCTGCTTAATCTCAGGTGCATGTGTATTAGTAATGTGGGCATATTCCTCTTTGTAAAGCTCTAGATTTCCCACTAAGGGAATGAGCTGCTGCTGGTGCGTCCGGGTTTGCAGGACACTTGTCTGAAGGCGATAGAGCAAATTGAGTTCCTTAAAAGCATTTTGTTGCTGCTGCAACGCCTCTTGGTGATAGCGATCCCCTAAAACTAACCCAATTGTGGTTCCGACAATTCCCACACCCACAGCCAGACTGTAGCCAAATTTAATTTTGTTGCCAATACTCAGACCATTGGTAATTTTTGAGAACCATCCCTTTTGGTTCGATTTTACGAAGGCGATATCACCGCAAACTGATGGAAAATCTGAATCTGGAGTTTGGAAAGCCATATTAATCCTAAGTAAGCAATAAGAGTCAATGCTTACTTAGAGTTCCCCAGTTATTCAGTAAAAGCAAAATTTTGAAATTTTCTAACGCATATTGCTGAGTCCGATAACGCAGAAGAAAAGTGATTTATTTAACTTCTCTGCTGCCTCTACTAGTCTTCTTTTTTATGGCTGTTACACTTATTTTTCGGGTAATTCAGCAGACGGAGGTGTTGGCGTTACCTCTGGCTGTGGTTTTAGGGTTGGTGTAATAATTTCTGGTGCTGGAGACTCAATAATCTCTGGCAGCGTGGATGGCAAACTAGGAGATGGGGTAACTGTTACTTGGGGAGTAGGTGTCTTAGCCGTTCGACGGTTAAAAAATCCACCAAATCTAGATTTTGTTGGCTGAGGTGTTACTTTTTCGGGTAACGGCGTTGATTCAGGAGTTGGCGTTACCTCTGGCTGTGGTTCTGGTGTTGGCGTAATAATTTCTGGTGCTGGAGACTCAATAATCTCTGGCAGTGTCGGTGGCAAACTAGGAGATGGTGCAACTGGTGCTTCTGGTGTAGGAACTTTACCAGCCCTACGGTTAAAAAATCCACCAAATTTAGGTTTTGTTGGCTGAGGCGTTACTTTTTCGGGTAACTGCGTTGATTCAGGAGTTGGTGTTACCTCTGGCTGTAGTTCTGGTGCTGGAGACTCAATAATTTCTGGTGACGTTGGGGACAAGCTGGGAGATGGTGCAGCCGTTGGAACTTCTAAGTTTGGTTTTTCTGGCTGTGTTTTGGATTGTTCTGGAATTTCAGTTTCAGGAATAGGCTGTTTTTCTACTTTCGGTTGTGTTTGGGGTGTTTTTTCAACGGGCGGTGTAGGTGTGGGTTTAGGTGCAAGTTTATAATTCGGGTCTACAATACCGCGTACATCATCTGCTGTCAGTTCTCCTCTGACGATTCTCGACAGAGTGTCCCTACCATTTAGCTGATAGTCAATCAATCTAACTGTAGTATTAAAAGCATTTTTTACAGGATTTCCCTGGTTATCGAGAAATTCTAGCTTTACCCAGTTTTTCCCTGGACGGAAGCCTTTAAGGTAAACTGCTTGCCAACGATCAAAAATAAAGCTTTCACCATTAATAGTGGAACGGATGCGCCAATCACTGAACTCGTCGTTGGGGTTTTCCTTACCAACAAGGTGCAGAGGAGCGTTAGTGAGGTAAAAGTCCAGTAAGATTGGTTCTGCCCCGTAGCTACTTTGAGGACGGCTGTAAGTTAGCAGAGGTAATTTAGAATCTGGGGTGTTGTCGTCGGTTTTGGTGAAGACGTGAAATGTTGTTTGGGCATAAGCGCCTTCATTCTTAAAGCTTTCATGCCAAGGACGAGAGGCAAATACACGCAAGGTATGACTACCTGGAGATAAGTCTGGCAAAACTAAGGGCTGATTCAGGTCGTAAACAGGTATATAAGGTTGATTATCCAGAATTACGTGTAAATGTGGCCCCAGTTGTAATTGTGGGTCTTTAAATATTGGTAGATCCTTAACCTGAAAACTGGCTGTAACTTTGTTGTCTTGAAGAACTTCATCAAATCTTGGAGTAAGAATTGTCACTTGTGGCTGATAGACTTCCAAAATTGGACGCAGTTCTTGAATAACAGATGGAGGGGAAACTTCCGAAAATTGCTTTGAAATTTGAGAAATCTGTGGGGAGTTTTCTCTATAGCCAGTAGATACTTCTTGGCTGTCGGCTTTCTCGCCGCAACTGGTCAAGCTTAATACCAGCACCAATATCATTACCCACCTGAGAATCGGGAACCTCTGAGGGAGGAGCTTTTCTAACACCCTTTTCTGCCACGAGTTCATGCGTTGCACCCAGTGATAGTCTTCGACAATTGACAGATTATTTTGGCTCAAACTGTCCATCTGGAACTATAGCCCAAAAGGTGAAATCTGCCTCACATCCTATAAGTTTTCCTTTGTATCTCATAAAATTTTAAAATAAGTCATATTCCTTACAGCGTTTTACTTGCAAAAATTGAAATATGACATAAATATTCATGAGTAATCGCAGTAAAAGCTGGGACATCGGCTACATACAGTCACACCATAAATTTTACGAATTGTTATTGTTTGTAAATTAAATAGCTAAACTATTGACTTTTGGACAAAAAGTTTGGAGTTAAAAGCCAGTTAAGGCATGAATTTCAGCAATATTTGAGCAAGTTTGAATTATTGTTAAAATATCTCCAACAATGTACAAGTGAAGACTTTATAATTCAACGAGAAACAACAATCCACATAGGTCTTCATCGCGGCTTCAGCAAAATGGAATTTGCGGTAATGGTTAACTTTGTGGTATTCATGATTCCTCATTCCTTATCAAGAGAGGAGGTCGAATGACAATAAGTCCTCCGGAGCGAGAGGAAAAAAAGGCAAGAGTAATCGTCGACAATGACCCAGTTCCAACCTCATTCGAAAGATGGGCGCAACCTGGACACTTTGACAGAACCTTAGCCAGAGGTCCCAAAACCACCACATGGATTTGGAACCTGCACGCACTCGCCCATGATTTTGATACACATACAAGCGATTTAGAAGACATCTCCCGCAAGATATTCTCAGCCCACTTCGGCCACTTGGCTGTAGTGACCATCTGGTTGAGCGGGATGATTTTCCACGGCGCAAAGTTTTCTAACTACGAAGCTTGGTTAAGCGACCCGTTGAACGTTAGACCCAGTGCTCAAGTAGTTTGGCCCATCGTGGGACAAGACATTTTAAACGGTGATGTTGGCGGTGGTTTCCACGGTATTCAAATCACCTCCGGTTTGTTCCAAGTATGGCGTGGCTGGGGTATCACAAACTCCTTCCAGCTTTACGTGACTGCGATCGGTGGATTGGTATTAGCAGGCTTATTCTTATTTGCCGGCTGGTTCCATTACCACAAACGCGCTCCCAAACTGGAATGGTTCCAGAATGTGGAATCGATGCTGAATCACCACTTGCAAGTACTGCTAGGTTGTGGTTCCTTGGGATGGGCAGGTCACTTAATCCACGTGTCCGCACCGACCAACAAGCTTTTGGATGCAGGCGTTGCTCTCAAAGACATACCCCTGCCCCACGAGTTCATCTTGAACAAAGACTTGTTGACCGAACTGTACCCTGGCTTTGCAGCTGGTTTAGCACCTTTCTTCACCTTGAACTGGGGTCAGTATGCTGACTTCCTTACCTTCAAGGGCGGTCTGAACCCGGTTACAGGCGGCTTGTGGTTGACTGATATTTCTCATCACCACTTAGCGATCGCAGTTCTCTTTATCGTTGCTGGACATCAGTACCGTACCAACTGGGGTATTGGTCACAGCATTAAAGAGATCCTGGAAAACCACAAAGGTCCTTTCACCGGTGAAGGTCACAAAGGTCTCTACGAAAACCTGACCTCATCCTGGCACGCTCAGTTGGCTACTAACCTGGCCTTCTTGGGTTCGCTGACCATCATCATCGCGCATCACATGTACGCGATGCCCCCCTATCCATATTTGGCAACTGATTATGCTACACAGTTGTGCATTTTCACCCACCACATGTGGATTGGTGCATTCCTTATAGTCGGCGGTGCAGCTCACGCTGCCATCTTCATGGTGCGGGATTACGATCCAGTTGTGAATCAAAACAACTTGCTGGATCGGGTGCTTCGTCACCGCGATGCGATTATTTCTCACCTTAACTGGGTGTGTATCTTCCTCGGCTTCCATAGCTTTGGGCTTTACATCCACAACGATACAATGCGTGCTTTGGGGCGTCCCCAAGACATGTTCTCTGATAATGCAATTCAGTTGCAGCCAGTGTTTGCCCAGTGGGTACAAAATATCCACACCCTAGCTCCTGGTGGCACTGCTCCCAATGCGCTAGAACCCGTTAGCTATGCTTTCGGCGGTGGGATTTTGGCTGTAGGCGGTAAAGTTGCGATGATGCCCATTGCTTTGGGTACGGCGGACTTCTTAATCCACCATATTCACGCATTCCAAATCCACGTTACTGTCCTAATTCTGCTCAAAGGTGTACTGTTTGCCCGTAGCTCTCGTCTGATTCCAGACAAAGCAAACCTGGGCTTCCGCTTCCCCTGCGATGGTCCTGGTCGTGGTGGTACCTGTCAAGTGTCTGGTTGGGACCATGTGTTCCTCGGACTTTTCTGGATGTACAACACAATATCCATTGCAATTTTCCACTTCAGCTGGAAGATGCAATCAGATGTCTGGGGAACCGTAGATGCAGATGGGGCTGTGACTCATATCACTGGTGGTAACTTTGCCCAAAGCGCCATCACCATCAACGGTTGGTTGCGAGACTTCTTGTGGGCGCAAGCTACGCAAGTCATCAATTCCTATGGCAGTGCGCTATCTGCTTATGGACTCATGTTCTTAGGCGCTCACTTTGTTTGGGCATTCAGCTTGATGTTCCTGTTCAGTGGTCGCGGCTACTGGCAAGAACTAATTGAGTCCATTGTTTGGGCGCATAACAAACTGAAGGTAGCACCAGCAATTCAGCCTCGCGCTTTGAGTATTATTCAGGGTCGGGCTGTAGGGGTAGCTCACTACCTCTTAGGAGGAATTGCCACAACTTGGGCGTTCTTCCATGCACACATCCTTTCAGTAGGGTAGCAATCAGTTATTGAGTGCTGAGTGATGAGTGCTGAGTGCTGAGTGTTGAAAAAATACTCCAAACTCAGTACTCAAGACTCAAAACTCAGGACTCTAGACGCTGGTATTTGATGGCTAAAGGTCAGAGGATTTATTAAACCTATGGCGACAAAATTTCCGAAATTTAGCCAGGATCTCGCACAGGACCCGACGACTCGTCGGATATGGTATGCGATCGCTACAGGCAACGATTTTGAAACCCATGATGGCATAACAGAGGAAAATCTTTACCAAAAGATTTTCGCTACTCACTTCGGTCACTTGGCAATCATCTTCCTGTGGGCATCCAGCCTCCTGTTCCACGTGGCCTGGCAAGGTAACTTTGAACAGTGGATTAAAGATCCCCTTCACATCCGTCCCATCGCTCATGCGATTTGGGACCCCCACTTTGGTAAACCAGCGATCGAAGCTTTTACCCAAGCTGGCGCTAGTAATCCCGTAAACATTACCTATTCTGGTATCTACCACTGGTGGTATACCATCGGGATGCGGACGAACAGCGAACTATACAACGGTTCAGTATTCCTATTGCTGTTAGCAGCTGTACTGTTGTTTGCTGGTTGGCTGCACTTGCAACCCAAGTACCGTCCTAGCTTGGCATGGTTTAAGAGCGCTGAACATCGCCTAAACCACCATTTAGCAGGTTTGTTTGGTGTTAGTTCTTTGGCTTGGGCTGGTCACTTAATTCACGTTGCTATCCCCGAAGCTCGCGGACAGCACGTAGGTTGGGATAACTTCCTCAACACACCACCCCACCCAGCAGGTTTGACACCTTTCTTCACCGGTAACTGGGGCGTTTACGCTCAAAACCCTGACACTCCTGGGCATATATTCAGCACATCTCAAGGTGCAGGTACTGCAATTCTGACTTTCTTGGGTGGTTTTCATCCCCAGACAGAAGCTTTGTGGCTGACTGATATAGCTCATCACCACTTGGCGATCGCAGTTATCTTTATAGTTGCCGGACACCAGTACCGGACTAACTTCGGAATTGGTCACAGCATCAAAGAAATGCTGAACTCCAAATCCGGTTTAGTACCTGGTAGCAAAAGTGAAGGTCAGTTCAACCTACCTCACCAAGGATTGTACGACACCTATAACAATTCACTGCACTTCCAGTTGGGTATTCACCTAGCTGCTCTAGGAACCATCACCTCTTTGGTGGCACAGCACATGTACGCCATGCCTCCTTATGCATTTATTGCTAAGGACTACACAACTCAGGCAGCGCTGTACACGCACCATCAATACATTGCTGGTTTCCTGATACTTGGTGCTTTTGCTCACGGAGCTATATTCTGGGTACGTGATTACGATCCAGAACAAAACAAGGGCAACGTCCTTGAGCGCGTGTTGAAGCACAAAGAAGCGATTATCTCCCACCTTAGCTGGGTATCCCTTTTCTTAGGCTTCCACACCCTCAGCTTGTACGTCCACAACGATGTAGTGGTTGCTTTCGGTACTCCTGAAAAGCAAATCCTGATTGAGCCAGTGTTTGCCCAGTTCGTCCAAGCTGCTAACGGTAAAGTACTCTACGGTTTAGATGCCTTGTTATCTAACCCAGATAGTATTGCTTACACAGCATGGCCCAACTACGCTAACGTTTGGTTGCCAGGCTGGTTAGATGCCATCAATGCTGGTACTAACTCCCTGTTCTTGACAATTGGCCCTGGCGACTTCTTGGTACACCATGCGATCGCTTTAGGTCTGCACACCACCACCTTGATCTTGGTCAAAGGTGCTTTGGATGCCCGTGGTTCTAAGCTGATGCCCGATAAAAAGGACTTCGGTTATGCCTTCCCTTGCGACGGTCCTGGTCGTGGCGGTACTTGCGACATCTCAGGTTGGGATTCCTTCTACCTTGCTGCGTTCTGGATGCTCAATACCCTTGGTTGGGTTACGTTCTACTGGCATTGGAAACATCTAGGTATTTGGCAAGGCAACGTAGCTCAGTTCAATGAGAACTCTACATATCTCATGGGCTGGTTCCGCGATTACCTCTGGGCTAACTCTGCTCAGTTGATTAACGGTTACAACCCTTACGGCGTGAATAACCTGTCTGTCTGGGCTTGGATGTTCCTGTTTGGACACCTAGTTTGGGCTACTGGCTTCATGTTCTTAATCTCCTGGAGAGGTTACTGGCAAGAGTTGATTGAAACCCTAGTTTGGGCACACGAACGTACTCCTCTAGCTAACCTAGTTCGCTGGAAAGACAAGCCCGTGGCTCTGTCCATTGTTCAAGGTCGTGTAGTTGGTCTAGCTCACTTCACTGTCGGCTACGTCGTAACTTACGCTGCATTCTTGATTGCTTCTACTGCTGGTAAGTTCGGTTAATTTCGACTGCTAGTTTTGTGGGTAAGTAATAAAAATCCCCTGCCGCAAGGTGGGGGATTTTTTTTGGGTTTTAGGTGGAGAGGATGGGAACAATAGAGAAGGGGCGGGCAAGATGCCCACCCCACAAGAAAGAAAAGTTACAGAAAAATTACAAATAGTTCTCTATTCTGAATGCAAGAGCCAAAGTTGAAAATTTTTCAGAGAAGATTACCTCATTGGGAGTTAGATGGGGCAGTTTATTTCATTACCTTTAATACTTGGGAAAAGTTAGAACTTAGCCTAGAAGCTAGAGAAATAGTTTTTAATTCGTGCTTGTTTTTTAATAAAAATAGATATCGTATATTTGTCCTTGTGGTAATGACAAATCATGTGCATCTGCTCATTCAGCCATTACTCAAGTCGGAAAATGAGTTTTGGTCATTGAGTAGCATTATGAAAAGTATTAAAGGTTATAGTGCTAAACAAATTCACAAAGTGATGAAACATATAGGAACAGTTTGGCAAGATGAAAGATATGACCGTATTGTTAGGAATGATGAAGAGTTTCAACAATATTGGGAATATATCAGACAAAATCCTGTAAAAGCAGAGTTGTCATCAAGCCCAGAAAATTACCCCTTCTTGTGGCAACTTCCTGAATAATCTCACTCATCACATTCTCTCTTTCTTGTGGGGTGGGCATCTTGCCCGCCCCTTTTGTAACCTTAAATACCAGTCTAGGATTGACTATTGAATCAATTTAATTCTCTCTATTGTCTCTAAATATTTTTTTGTATCCCCTTGTTGTAAATAAAGGTTAGCAGCTTGCTGCCAATCTTTAATTGCAGCTTGCTTATCTCCTAAGCCATCGCGAACCCAAGCTTGATTAAAGTAGGCAGTAGCATTTTTTGCATTTAACTGAATCGCTTTATTATAGTCTTGTAAAGCTCCCTGTTTATCACCTAAATTGTAGCGAGCAACACCTCGATTACTATAAGCTACATCATATTCAGGCTCAAGCTTAATTACTATGTTGTAGTCTTGCAATGCTCCTTGATTATCACCTAAATCGGAGCGAAAATCAGCTCGAGATTTATAATATATATAGTATTGAGGAACAAGCTGAATTGCTGTGTTTAAATCTTGTAAAGCTCCCTGTTTATCACCATATTTACTGCGACGCAACCCTCTAGCATGATAGGTATCAGCATATTTAGGCGGATGAAGTTTATAAAATTGGTTGATATCTTGTAAAGCACCTTGGTTATCGCCAATTTCATGACGAAGCTCCGCCCGGTCAAGTATACTATAACTTTTATGGTTAAGTTCAATTGCTTTGTTGTAATCTTCCAAAGCTCCTTGCTTATCCCCTAATTCACTCCGCAACTTAGCGCGCTCGCTATAATCAAAGAAATATAAATGTTGAGGGTCAAGCTCAATTGCTTTATTGTAGTCTTGCAAAGCTCCTTTTGTGTCATTTAAGGGATAGCCGCGACGTAATTCACCTCGAACAATATAAAGTTTGTAATTATTTGGATCAATTTGAATTGCTTGGTTGTAGCGTTGTAACCGTGATTTTTCATCACTATTCCCTGATGAAGTTAAGTCGAATAGATAACTATCCTTGTTATTAGGGTCAATTTGAATCGCTTTTTTGTAATCTTCTATGAATCCTGACTCATCGCCTAATTTCTCACGAACTTCAGCCCGATCAATGTATAACTGTGGATTTTTAGAATCTAGCTTAATAGCTGTGTTAAGAGCCTCTAAAGCTGCTTTATAATTTCCAGAAGCCCTGTGAGCTTTACTTGACTTAATATACTCTGATGGAGAAGTAAAATTAGTATAGTTAAACCAGATTATACTCACTCCTATAATTGCTGCACCTATATAAGGTATTAAAGAATATTTAGACTTGTGATTCTCTAAGTTGCTTGTCATATAAATCACGCCGATTTCTTGATTGAATAGAATTTTTTCTGAGAGTAAAAATTTTTTGTAGCATTGTCGGTATTATACTAATGTGATGTACCAAATTTTTGATATTATGCTGATATAAATACTGGCTACTGCTGACTTGACATTATATGCCGGATAATCTTGATGGCTTTTGTGGGGTAGGCATCTTGCCCATAACCAAGGGCGGGCAAGATGCCCACCCCACAAGATATTATTGGATACTATTTTTGATTTGTAAGTCCCCAAAGCCGAGATAATTTTATAACTCTTGAACTCACAACAAATAAATTTAAAATCATATTACACCCAAAATCACGGCGCAATATATCTAGGTGATAGCCTAGAACTAATAAAATCTATTGAAAACAACAGTATTAATCTCATTCTCACCTCACCTCCATTTGCTCTTACAAGAAAAAAAGAATACGGTAACGAAACTGCGGAAAAATATATCGAGTGGTTTTTACCTTTTGCCTATGAATTTAAAAGAGTACTAGCAGAGACTGGCTCATTCGTATTAGATTTAGGCGGCGCTTACCTCCCTGGTAATCCAGTGCGGAGTATCTACCAATACGAACTTTTAGTCAGATTATGCAAAGAAGTAGGTTTCTTTCTGGCTCAAGAACTTTACCACTATAATCCGGCTCGACTGCCAACCCCTGCTGAGTGGGTGACAATCAGGCGAATTCGTGTGAAAGATTCTGTAAATACAGTTTGGTGGTTGTCTAAAACACCAAATCCTAAAGCAGATAACAGAAAAGTTTTAAAGCCCTATAGCCAAAGTATGAAACAGTTACTCAAAAATGGCTATAAAGCAAAAATACGTCCTAGTGGACATGATATTTCTGATAAATTTCAAAAAAATAACCAAGGTGCAATTCCGCCGAATTTACTAGAAATTGCTAATACTGAATCGAATAGTGCTTATTTACAACGCTGCAAAACAGCAAAAATTAGACCCCATCCAGCACGGTTTCCTCAAGGGTTCGCCGAGTTCTTCATCAAATTCTTAACTGATGAAGGTGATATGGTATTAGATCCGTTCGCAGGTTCTAATACAACTGGGTTTGTTGCTGAAACTCTGCAACGCCGATGGATATCTTTTGAAATTAATGAAAATTATGTAATGGGAAGTCGTTATCGATTTAGCCAATAACCAAATTAAGTAAAGAGTCAGGAGTGAGAAGTTAAAATTGATAACCCTTCGGCAGGCTCAGGGCATCGCTTATAACTCTTAACTCATAGTTACTCAATTAAATTTCTCCATTCACCTGCATTTGATGAACTTGATCTGCTAGCTCTTGACGGCCCCGATCATCTAGTTTATCAATAGCTAACATACCCATGAGAATAACTTCTTTCAGGGTCAAACGTGTGGAATGTGCCTGTTTTTGCACAATCTCTTTAATAATGGGACTGACACCAATTGCTGTACTAGCTCTTGCCACAGAAGAAAAGAAAACACTAATGATTCAGCCTAAATCTTAGCACTTTCAATGAGGTTATTCTCTAGAGTTAAAACTTAATTTAAGTGTGTTTCAACTCATACTTCAATGAGTAAACAGAAATTTAAAATTACGTATAGTGAGTTATTAAATTTTCAGTATGGCAAACGTCATACTTGCTCACGGACGACATGTTATCGTATGATATAAATATTCTTAATAGTTAAAATTTTGCCTATTTTTTCCCAAAATTTCACTAAGTTCTCAATCGTCATATTAAAGATACGAGCTAATTTGGATATAGCAGGAAAGTCAACTGTTGTCGTTTTGTAACGACGCGCATAACTTGTAACTCTGCTGCAAATCACCCTACAAAGGTCAGAAATTTCTTTTAGTGACCAGACTTTCACTTATGCTAGTTCTCGAAGGTGTAATTTAAACTAATCACATCTTTAAGAACTGGTGCAAATGCACTGCTTAATTTTAGATGACAAAACGAAAATGTATACGTATTCCCGTAGCCTTATCGGTCTAGCCAACTCTCACGCGATCGCGACAATTAGCTGAAATATAGAAACCTAAAATCTGCTGTTTCTTTCACATATTAGCAACATCAAAAGCAAAAACCTCTGTTCTTAGATCCTCTAAAAGAACTCACTAATCGCCAGTTTGCAAACCTAGTTATATTTGTGATAACTGAGTTAGAAAAAGCGAGTGGCTGATGAAAACAGTGCTTTCAGTAGAAGTATTCGCACAAATAAGACTTGTATACCACCGGGAAAACCCTACTTTAAAGAGATCGTAAATTGTCAAATATAATCTCATGAACACGCTTTACAGAACTATACAGCGTAAATAAGAATAATAACTTAACCGAAGTAAAATTTTCCTGAATACAGGCAATTAATGCCGTCATAAGGAAAAGCAGTGAGTAGAGGAGAGAGAAAGCGATGAGGGACCCTTATCTGTTGGCAGCAGGCTTGTTAACAGGATTAGCAATACCAGCATCGGCTCTTCCACATCTGTCAATTGTCCTGCCAGAAAGTTCTAGATTCCTGTGGGATTTAAAACAAGGTTCGCAGACAATAGTCAGTACAAAAATTATCCCCAGCGTCGATCTTTCCTTACCCGAACTCAGCTCTCAAGCGTTCCAACCCCTAAAAAGTTCGCAGCCAATAGTAAGTGAGAAAAACGTCTCTAGCGTACCAGAATTCAGCAGTCAGGGATTACCAGTATCAACAGAGTCATCACTCAAGCCCAGCACCCAAGCAACTAGCCTCTTATTGACATCTGGAAATCAACTTTACTACCAAAGATTGGCAGCTCTGAAAACAGGTCAGATTTATACACGCGTAAATAGTGATAATTTACAATCATTGTGGGAGTCGATCAAGAAACGTCAACTAACTTATGACGACTGGAAAAGTTTATTAGCTTTAGAAGCTAGAGCGATCGCTCAAGGTCAAGGTGCCAATCATCTAAGTATTTTGGTTGGTGATTCTTTGAGCATGTGGTTTCCCAGAGAAAAACTGCCTACTGGTAAATTATGGCTGAATCAAGGCATATCTGGAGATACTTCTAGTGGCGTTTTAAAAAGATTGGGGGCATTTTCAGCAACACGGCCAGATGTTATTTACCTCATGGCTGGGATTAACGACCTACGAAAAGGCGCTAGTGATGAAACAATTTTGCATAATTATCGCCGGATTGTCCGGCGTTTACGCCAGACTCACTCCAAAGCTCAAATCATTGTCCAATCAATTTTGCCTACTCGTCTACCAAAAATTTCCAATAGCCGTATTCGTCACCTCAACATCCAACTAACCGTAATTGCTAAACAAGAAGGTGCTAATTATCTCAATATTTATAGCTGGTTTACGGATATGGAAGGCAATTTGCGCTCAGAGTTGACGACAGATGGGTTGCACCTGTCTCAAGAGGGATATGATGTGTGGCGAACGGCACTACAGCAGATAGAATACACACTCACTCAGCGTGAGAATTGAGCGATCGTGCCAACACTTGCTGCAATGTCTACGATGGGCTGCGCCTACGCAATTTTTAAATTTATGGAAGTTACTGATACTGATGCCATCAACATACGTTCTGTAATTGAATACCAATTGGCAGCCTTTAAAAAAGATGATGCCCAAGGCGCTTTTGCCTTTGCTAGTCCGGCGATTCAGGCGCAATTCCAAAGCCCAGAAAATTTTATGCAGATGGTAAAAACAAGCTACCGAGCAGTATACCGTCCTCGTTCTGTATTTTTTGAGAAGATAACAACCATCCAGGGAAACATAACTCAACCAGTGCTGCTACTTGCTCCTGATGGAATCCCCTTGAGGGCTTTATATTTTATGGAAAAACAGCCCAATAATATCTGGAGAATTAACGGTTGCTTTCTAGTTTCTCTAGAAGGTAAATAAACCCTATATTTATAGAACTAAAATCCTATACTTTAACGCCCAAGGCTTCCCTATTTAAAACCTGATTTAACTTACCGCTACGATAACCTTCTAAATCTAAGGTTACGTAGATAAATCCAAAATCTTGAAATGCCGAAACTAATGTTTGTAAATCGTTAGTTAATACAAACTCTTTGATTTGTTCTGGTGGTAATTCAATACGTGCTGTATCCCCTTCCGATCGCACGCGCAAATTCTGCCAGCCTAGCTTTCGCAGATAAATTTCTCCTCTGCCGACTCGTTGCAACTTAGCGACAGTAATTTCTTCACCGTAAGGAAACCGGGAACTGAGGCAAGGTTGAGCAGGTTTATCCCACCAAGGTAAACCGAGTTGTTGCGAAAGTTGGCGAACTTCAACTTTGGTGACACCCACTTCTGCTAAAGGCGATCGCGCCCCTCTTTCTTTAGCCGCCTGAATTCCTGGGCGATAATCATGCAAATCATCAGCATTCACCCCATCTACCACATAAGGATAACCCAGTTCTAAAGCTAAAGGTTTGAGAGTGTCGTGCAACTCACTTTTGCAAAAATAACAGCGGTTAACCGGGTTAGAAGTGTAATTGGGATTTTCCATCTCGTGAGTCTGGACGATTTTATGAGGAATCCCAATTGTTGCAGCTTGAATTTTCGCGTCTTCCAATTCTTCTGGTAACAGTGAAGGAGAAACAGCAGTGACAGCCAAAGCGCGATCGCCCAACACATCATAAGCAATTTTGGCAACCAAAGTGCTATCAACGCCCCCAGAGTAGGCAATCAATGCCTGCTCCATTTCTGTAAATAAGGCTTTTAATTGCTCAAATTTTTCTGTCAGCATCATTTCCCAATCCTGCCAAAACCTTGTAGCATCCAATCATTTATATTGTAGTCATTACTTATGGCGCTTTGGGCACAAGAGGCAGAGAGGAAAGACTTACTATAACTTCCCCTCCGCTCCCCTGCTCCTCTGCTCCCCTGCTCCTCTGCTCCCCTGCTCCTCATCAACCAACGTTGGTGCTTTACTGTACTTAGCCACCAGACTAGCTAAAAGTGGTAAATCAATTGGTTTAGAAATATAGTCATTTACTCCAGCCGCTAGACAGGTTTCGCGATCGCCTTTCATCGCCATTGCTGTTTGAACAATTACCGGAATCGTCCGATATTGCTGATGTTCTCGCAGTTGTTGCACCAAGTTAAGACCATTTCCATCTGCCAAACAAACATCCATTAAAATTACCGCTGGATTTAACTGTGTTAGGGCTTCCCACATCTCGTCAGCATTCTTAACCCAAGTCACTTGATATCCCAATTTTTGTAGATAAATTTGCATCAAATCAGCATTGGGTAAATCATTTTCTACCAGCAAAATTTCTACAGAGGAACTAGGTGTCAAAGGCAGAGGAAATGAGGGAAAATTTGCTTCTCCTGCTTCCTCATCTACCCTTACTCCCATCTCTTGCTTAAGAGGAAGTACAAGAGTAAAACGGGAGCCACGATCTATTTCAGATTCAACTTTCACCCAACCACCGTGAATTTGGGCGAGTTTCTGAGTCACTGCTAAACCCAAACCAGTACCTTCAATACCATCTGCTACGGCCTTGGCAATTTGGAAATATGGCTGAAACAGTTGAACTTGGTCTTCCTGGGAAATGCCAGTGCCAGTATCCCAAACTGTAAAATGCACAAATACATCTTTGGAAGCAATCTGTAAGCCAACACTTCCAATACTTGTAAACTTTAGGGCGTTGAAGAGTAAATTCAACAACATTTGCTTGAGTCGTAAGGGGTCAGCTACTAAGGTTGTAATATCGGGTTCAAGTTCTAGACACAGTTTCAAACCTTTATTAGCAGCTTTCTCTTTCACCAATGCCAGAACATTGCTACACAGTATTGGCACATCTATTGTTTCCCACTGTACCTCTAGCTGATTTGCTTCAATTTTAGAGAGATCCAAAATATCATTAATCAGAGCTAGTAAGTGTTTACCGCTAGACTGAATGATATTTAAATACTCTTGCTGCCGTTCTTTAGTTGGTTCGTACCCTGGAGCTAAAAGCAGATGGGTAAACCCAATAATGGAACTAAGCGGTGTGCGAATTTCGTGGCTGGTATTTGCCAAAAACTGATTTTTCAGTTGATTGGTGCGCTCCAATTCTTGATTAGAGTTACTTAACTGTTGACACTGTTGCGGCCAAGACAGCATGTGTCTAAGTTGTACTAAGGCTGTACTACAGCATTTGGCAGACCTTGCCATGAATTGCGATCTGAGTTGAGCTTGCGATTCTATGAGTGACTCATGATCAGAACTTAGGGATGCTGTGGCAATAATTAGCCAGCCCATAACGCTGCCAGAATCATCCGCCAACCGCCAAGCGCTCGGTAGTTGCTGATTCTCAAGCTGTTGTAAATCTTCAATTTTTATGACTTCTTGCAATCTCAACAGCAGCTTTTTTTCTGCTGTCAGCACTTCTAAAAATAAAGGTGATGAATTTGGGGATGGAGAACGAGAAATATAACAAACTGTGGCAAAATTTTCTTGTGGTTGACACATAGCGATGCCTACGGCACATTCTGTAAGTGCCAGATTACTGCTATGAAGAGCACTGTTAATCTCGTTAACCACGGTTTGGAAAATTTCTGCTTGTGCTGCTTCTGACTGTGGGACAGTGTTACAAGCAGAAAGCAAGCAATCATTAAGGCGACTTTGCAACTGGTTTAAGCTGCTCTCCAGCCACAGCTGCGCGCGAAGTTGCTCAATTGTTGTCAAAAGTTTTGGCGTTGCATCTATCAGTGATTTCTGGTCTGGTAAGCTTGAATACTGCTGCATGGTCAACTAGACCGCTGAACAAGTTTAGCTACGCATAAAAATCCCAACAGGATTTTATGTATATTAGCGGACAATTCTTTTTTATTTATAAACGATAACTTATGTTGTTATAAACCATAACTTATGATGTTGAGTTTAGCAGCTAGTCCAAAAAAAATTATTGTATGAACCACTAACCTAAAATTTTTTAAACTCAACTGAAGACTTATGGATGCACAATTCGCCCAATTAATCGTGAATGGGATTGCGGTGGGAAGCATTATTGCTCTAGCCGCAGTCGGACTGACTCTTACTTATGGAATTTTACGGCTATCGAACTTTGCTCATGGTGACTTTCTCACTTTAGGAGCCTATCTAACTTGGCTGATAAACACCATTGGAGTCAATATTTGGCTGTCAATGATTCTAGCTGCGGCGGGAACGGTAGCAGCAATGCTGTTATCGGAAAAGTTACTGTGGTCAAAGATGCGCTCTATCCGTGCTACTTCAACTACGCTAATTATTATTTCTATTGGACTTGCCTTATTTCTTCGCAATGGGATTATTTTTATCTGGGGTGGCAGGAACCAAAATTATAATTTACCTGTTACTCCGGCTTTAGATATTTTGGGTTTAAAGATACCGCAAAATCAATTATTGGTATTAGGGTTGGCGGTGCTAGCAATTTTGGCGCTGCATTACCTGCTGCAAAATACCAAAATTGGTAAGGCGATGCGAGCAGTTGCCGACGATCTGGACTTAGCTAGGGTTTCAGGTATCAATGTTGATCGAGTAATTTTCTGGACTTGGGTAATTGCTGGCACTCTTACGTCATTGGGCGGCAGTATGTATGGGTTAATTACAGCTGTGCGCCCGAACATGGGATGGTTCTTAATATTACCATTATTTGCCTCAGTAATACTTGGTGGAATTGGCAATCCCTACGGTGCGATCGCGGCAGCTTTTATCATTGGCATCGTCCAGGAAATCAGCACTCCTTGGCTGGGTTCACAATACAAACAAGGTGTAGCACTGTTAATCATGATTTTGGTGCTGCTCATTCGCCCCAAAGGTTTATTCAAAGGAACGATTTGAGCAGCACCACTCCACTTCTAATTATTCAATAATGTGGAAATACCAGGCTGCTACCAGGAAATTGATAGCTAACAAGAATATTGCCCAGCCTGTGCGATAGGCGTAGGGAGCTTTAGCTCCACTGTCGGCAACTGGTAAATCTGTAGGATTCTTCGTTGTTTTAGAGGTCATAATCCGATTCTCCTAATGTCATGACTTTTAAAGAAATACCAAACTGGTGTACCAAATACTCAAATTCTTTAAGAATATTTGTGTGAAGTTGGGAATTGGGCATTGGGAATTGGGAATTGGGCATTGGGCATTGGGCATTGGGCATGGAGAAGAGACAAGGAAGAGGGGGGAGACAAAGGAGAAACTTGTCCCCCTGCCCTCTGCCCCCCTGCTCCCCCCACTCCCTACTCCCCAATCCCTACTCCCTCCTCTCCAGCATGGTAAGAACTGCGAACCAGAGGCCCAGAACGAACATGGTTGAATCCCATTTCCCATGCTAATCTGCCAAGCCGATCGAATTCCTCTGGAGTCCAATATTTTTGGACTGGCAAATGTTCTAAAGAAGGACGCATATACTGCCCGATAGTCAAGCGATCGCATCCCACAGCCCTTAAATCAGCCATTGCTTCAATAACTTCATCAAGTGTTTCTCCGTGTCCCAGCATCAAACCTGATTTGGTGGGAATTGTCGAATCGATTTCTTTAATCGTAACCAGCACCAAGAGGGAGCGATCGTACTTGGCTCCCCGGCGCACTGGGCCAGTTAACCGTTGCACTGTCTCGATATTGTGATTAAAACAAGCTGGTTTGGCTTTGACAATCATCGCTATCCGCTGGCGTTGACCTGACTCCCCAACACCAGCACCACCCCAAAAATCTGGAGTCAGCACTTCTATTTGAGTCTCTGGATTCAATTGGCGGATAGTCGCGATCGTCTTTACAAAGTGCCCTGCACCTTGATCGGGCAAGTCATCACGCGCTACAGAAGTCAGCACTACATAACGCAATCCCAAAAGCTGCACCGCCTGGGCGACCTTTTCAGGTTCCTCTAAATCAAGAGGCATCGGTGCATGACCTTTATCTACTTGACAGAAAGCACAAGAACGTGTGCAGGTAGGTCCCATTAGCAAAAAAGTTGCAGTTTTTTGGGCATAGCACTCCCCCCGGTTGGGACAGCGACCCTCTTCGCAAATCGTGTGAATTTGGCGCTGCTTAATAATGCGTTGTACCGTAGAGATTTCACTGGCTTTGCCAATTGGGCGACGTAACCAGCTAGGCATTGCCATAATTTCAGACTTTAGTTCGGCTTGTTGTGACGAAATCATAGACATCCAAGCAAGATGCGGATATAGATGTAGTGGTCTGTTGATTAAATATCACAATGACACAAATTTAAAAGAGCGCAAGTAAAAGTTTTGCAAAACACCTCTAACAATGTCATTTATACCGAAATATACTATCCCCCAATTGCTAGAAATTATGTATATAGTGGGAGGATTCTCAAGGACAATCGGCAAAGCCGCTATTTACACTTATAGTTTCTGTTAGAGCAAACAGTCGTGGCAAGCAACAAGATTTTAGTTATCGATGACACTACAGTTGTCAGGGTAAAAGTACGAGAAATGTTGCCTCCGGGCAATTTTGAGGTACTAGAAGCAAAAGACGGTGTGGAAGGACTAAATTTCATTCTTCAGGAAAAACTCAGCCTGATTATGCTGGATTTCCTGTTACCTAAAATGAGTGGCTGGGAGGTTTTCCAGAAAGTTCAAGCCGATCCGGAGTTAAGGAAAATTCCTTTAGTGATCATGTCTGGTCGCAAGGAAGAGGTAACTGAGAAAATCACAGAACCATTTGAATATTTTGAATTTTTGGGCAAGCCTTTTGATCAGAAACAACTAATCGGCGCGATTAAGTTAGCTATGGCTAAGGCGAAACAGCCACGCCCAGAACTAGTCGCAGTAGGAGCAGGAGTTACCGTTAAAAATGGCACATCATCAACCTCTAGTGTCGCCAATAGTACGGTAGTAGCCCCTAGCGTCGTAATTCCTAGCGTCGCAACCCCCAGTACTGGAGGAGTCTCTGAGGCAGAAATTAATGCATTGAATGAGAAAATTGTCAAAATGCAAGCAGAAATTGATGGTTTGAAGAAACAGCTAACTCAGGTTGTGACTTTTATTAAGCAAAAAATCAAGTAGTATTTGTGCTCGTTATTATTATCGCAGCCAAAAATACACCATCTATACTGGTGTCCGATTAAAAGCGGATAAAAATAGTTAGTTCAAAAACACTTATGTTGACAAATCATCATTATTTAGTGAGGTACAGCTTTATCTTAGCCCGGTAAAGCTGTGTTTTATCTTACTTATTCATAAGTTCAAAGAAGGCTTGTAGTTGAGATTTTGATATGTACTTACAGTTGATGAAAAAACGTTAAAGTTCAAGATTCAGATATTTAGCAAAAATATATTAAAAGTCATATTTTCTAATACAAACTCAACCAAAAAATCCTATTTCATGATGAGGATAGTTTTCTGTTTTTGACCATCGACTGAAGCAGGTATAAATCACCCGAAAATTCCCAAATCTCTCTGGCGAATCGCGCTAGAGGATACCTGATCGGTAGCGATATAACACTGCTTCGACAAACAAGCGATTGTTTTTAGCGGTGACTCCTACATAACCCTCTTGCCCAGGTAGCAGGCTTTTCCCATTGGTCATCTCGTAGTGCATATCGACACGTCATCCTTTTCCTCTTATCTCTCTTTTTGAAACAGTTTTAATTCCAGTTTATTTAATTGATGACACGCCTTAGATTGTGAACATCACCACTTGCCATTTCTCTAGAATACGAGAAGATATCATTACACCGAGCAACGAATATTAATTGTCTTCTCCTTGAGTTTTTTAAAAATCTCGTGCTGTCGTAAAATATCAGGAATCTGCAATTGATCGTAAAATTCAATCAATACGACAGTAAGATCCCCTGCCGAACTCAAGTTCCGTATTCTGATACAAGTATCAATATCTGGTATAATTTCCTGTGCGCGGTTACTTGCTTCCTCTACACATCCGGCGAAGTATTCCTCAAAGCTAAAAACAAAATGATGGAATCATTTTATGCTTCCTATCTGAAGCATCCGTTGTCGTAGGTCACTTAAAGCATAGCTAAGGTGTATATCGTTGCTTGTAAATTCTGCTCCATTTAGTACTTCAATAAATCTCTGGTGAAAAAGCTTGAGTGCTTCAGGTTATTGGCCTAAATCTGACATATCACATTGGTCATCCCAAATAAACAGTCAACTGAATAAATCACTGGCAATCTTGATTTTTTCAATATCGCAGTAAGAATAAGCATCTGCTACTAGCTTAAAAAAATTTGACTTGATGAAACGTCAGTAAACTGATTGATTAGCCAGTAGGTTAAAGCGAGTTACCCATTCAAGAGCATACTCTTCTAAAACATCAATATGCCTATTGATATGGGATGAAAATGGGTAATACAAATCAGAAGAAAGTAGTTTACTCATAAAAATAAATATATTAGTTACAAGTAATAAACATTAATTACAGTAGAAGAAAATAAAGAGTTCAAAGAAAGCCTATGATAACTTTTTGAAAGAACTCAACTTACTAAAACACAACATGTTATGCAGTGCGTAAATCATATTTAGGTCACTGTAGTGGTGTGTAAATCTATATGAATATTTTCAAACTTAACTAATATTGTTGGATATTTAACAAAAAATATACTGACATCTATAAAGATTCATGATAAATACTGTTGACTAACTGAAAGTAGTAACTTGAAGCATCAATAATCTTGTTCTTAGTTAGCGCTAGTTTTCTAATAAAACAAGGGTAAAAATAACTAATTTCAGAGAGATCGCCTTTATAAAAGAGAATTTTAAACTTTGGTGAAAACTAAAATTGGTGATTGATGTACGTTAGCGATCGCCCCAATGCAAAGCTTTAGGCAATTTTCTAGCGTGAAAATGTTGCTGTTATCTGAGTTTTTGGGAACTATAGGGTTGTCAGACGATAAATTTGCAGTCTGTCTACCAATCAAATAGTCGGGACTTAGCTGCGATCGCAGGGCAAATAGGGAATAACTAACAATAAATAAAATTAATTTAGATATATGAATGAACAACTAGATACGAAAATGCTTTATACCCCAGATGATAGTTTAATCCTAGTGATAGATGATACTACTACTAATTTAGAAATTGTCTTTGATACATTAACTAATGTAGGCTTTAAAGTTATCACAGAAAATGATGGGGAAAGGGCACTTAAGCAGGTTGAGTTCCAACTGCCTGACTTAATTTTATTAGATGTTATGATGCCAGGAATAGATGGATTTGAAACTTGTAAAAGACTGAAAGAAAATTCAGCTACTTGTGATATACCCGTAATTTTTATGACAGCTAATTCTGATACTCACAGTAAGGTGAAGGGTCTAAACATCGGAGCAGTTGATTACATCACAAAACCCTTTCATGAAGAAGAATTATTAGCTAGAATTAAAACCCATCTTCAATTACGAAATCTCAGAAAAACTTTAGAAAAACGAGTTTTAGAAAGGACATCAGCATTATCTAGGGCATTAAAAGACCTACAAGAGTCTCAACTTCAGCTTGTACAGACAGAAAAAATGTCTGCGCTTGGTCAATTAGTAGCAGGAGTTGCTCATGAAATTAATAATCCAGTTGGTTTCATTCATGGCAATCTTGGACACGCTTCAGTATATTTCCAAGACATGATTAAGATTATTGACCTCTATCAGCAGCACTATCCTAATCCAGTTCCAGAAATTCAGGAAGAAATTGCAACGATAGATTTGAAGTATATACTTGCCGATCTACCTAATTTAATTTCCTCAATGAAAGAGGGAGTTCAGCGCATTCGCAACATTAGTACCAGCTTGAGAATCTTTTCTCGATCCGATAGCGATCGCAAAGTGTCTTGCAACATTCATGATGGCATAGACAGTACAATTATGATTCTCAAACACCGTTTAAAAGCATCCGAAGTTCGACCTGATATTCAAGTAATTAGAGATTACGATATATTGCCAGAATTAGAATGTTTTATTGGACAAATAAATCAGGTATTTATGAATTTATTAGCTAATGCTATTGATGCTTTAGAGGAGTCTAATATAGGACTTACCTATATGGATATTGAAGCAAATCCGAATCAAATTTTGATTCAAACTACTCTCACTGAAGATAAAAATTATATCTTGATTAGGATTAAAGATAATGGTGTAGGAATGTCGATTGATGTCCAACGAAAAATCTTTGACTATTTATTCACTACCAAGCCTGTGGGTCAAGGTACAGGATTAGGATTATCAATTGCGCGTCAAATTGTTGTCGAAAAACATGGAGGAACTTTAGAGGTAAATTCATCAATAGGGCAAGGTTCAGAGTTTATCATTAAACTTCCCGTTTAATTATTATAGTGAATTAAATTTTTCAACATAATAAATAAATTTATGTTCAAAGCAGTAGTAGGTCACAGTAACGATCCAGATTCTCTAGCAGCAATTGAAGAAGTTCTTCAGCAATGTGCTAGTTTTCTTGCAAGAGATATACCAAAAGCTGGGATTATTTTTGCTGCAATTGACTTTGATCATTCTCTCATTTTGCAGCGAATCAATCGGGCTTTTCCGGGGATTGAATTGATTGGTGGAACAACAGATGGAGAAATTTCTTCAATCTTAGAGTTTCAACAAGACTCAATCACTTTGATGTTGTTTTGCTCAAATGAAGTTGAAATTTATGCAGGAGTTGGACGAAAAGTTTCAGACGATCCAATTACTGCAACTAAACAAGCTGTGGAGCAAGCTAAAGCAAAAAGTACTGCACCTCCAAAACTATGCTTAACTCATCCAGAGAGCCTCACAACTAGTGGTGTCTCTATATTAAATGGCTTAAAGCTAGCTCTTGGTCAATATGTGCCAATATTCGGTGGTTTGGCAGGCGATCAATCAAGATATCAAAGTACGTATCAATTTTTCCAAACAGAAGTATTAAGTGATTCTGTACCAATTCTGCTTTTTTCCGGCAGAATATTGTTTTCTCACGCTGTTGCAAGTGGTTGGCATCCTATTGGTCAAACAAGCAAAGTGACTAAGGTAGATAAAAACATAGTCTATGAAATAGATGGTAAACCAGCTTTAGATTTTTATCATCATTATTTAGGTTTGCTTCCACCTTCAATGGAATATCCACTAGCAGTGTTTGATGAGAATAAAGAAAATTTTTATATAAGAGCACCTATTGCTTACAATCAAGAATCTAGTAGCATAACCTTTTTTGGAGATATTCCCGAGCAAGCAATTATTCAAATTTCCGAAGCAGGTTATGAAGATATTTTGGCAGCTTCCAAGGCATCATTTATGAATGCCTTAGATAATTATCCTGGTACAGAACCAAGTGCTGTTTTATTTTTTTCATGTGTAGCTCGTCGGCAAATACTTGGTACTAGGGCACAAGAAGAGTATCAAAATACAAAACTTTGTCTGGCTGACTATTTACCTGCCTGTGGCTTTTATTCTTATGGAGAAATTGCTCCTATAGATGGAATTAGCCAGACGCAATTCCACAATGAAACTTTTGTAGCTTTAATTTTGGGAAATCAGTAAAAATTAATGGAAATATTAGATTATCAACAAGAAATTAAGGAATTAAAAAAAGCCAATCGAATTATCCAAAAGAAATTAGAGCGTTCTGAATCAGACCGGAGAAAACTTGAAGAAACAAATCGAAAAAAAGAATCTTTGCTCAGAAGAGTAATTGATGAACTAAAGGAATATCAAAATAAGTTAGAAGAGAGAGGCCATGAGCTAGAAATGATGCTGCTTAATCTTCAGATAATGGAGAATAAGATGTCTACTTTGGGAAGTATGGTAGCAGATGTAGCTCACGAGATTAATAACCCAGTTGGGTTTATTGCAGGTAATCTGGCTCCAGCGAAAGAGTATATTGAGAATTTATTACATCTAATTGACCTCTATCAGCAAACCTATCCTAAAGCATCTCAGGAAATTCAAGAAACAATTAAAATGATTGATCTAGAATATGTACGCGAGGATCTACCTAAACTTATTTCCTCAATGAGAGAAGGTACAGATCGTATTTCCAATATTAGCGACAGCCTGCGAACTTTCTCTAGAGGAGATACAGAACAAAAAGTTCTGTTTAATATTCATGAAGGTATTAACAGTACTCTCCTCATTCTCAAGCACCGTTTAGAAGCTAATAAGATTCGTCCTGCTATTCAAGTAGTTCAATATTATGAAGAATTTCCCTTAGTACAATGCTTTCCAGGACAATTGAATCAGGTATTTATGAATCTCTTGGCAAATGCCATTGATGCTTTAGATGAGTCTAATGCTGGACTGAGTTTTAATGATATTAAGCTAAATTCCAATAAAATTACAATTCATACTGCCTTAACTGAAGATAAGAATCATGTCTCGATTCGGATTCAAGATAATGGGGTGGGAATATCGACTGATGTTCAGCAAAAAATGTTTGATCATTTATTCACAACAAAACCTGTGGGAAAAGGAACAGGATTAGGGTTATCGATTGCGTATCAAATAATTGTACAAAAACATAAAGGATCTCTAAAAGTAAATTCTATATTAGGAAAAGGTTCTGAATTTATAATTATTATACCTATTTATTAAAACAGCAAAGAGAAAATCAACTATAACTGTTTAAAAAATCAATATTCAGGATATTAGCAGTTTTTAACCAAATTATTAATATTTTATCCCTTGCAATTAGTTATGCTTTCAAAGCAAAAAAGCTTGTTTATATAAAATCAAAAATCTTTATCCTAATTACGAACAAGTGCATTTCTGCACGAGTTAATAAATAATATTTAGTATTAACAGAATATTTTCCTAACTCAAGCCCACTGTTAATGGAAAAATACTTAATATTTTGCTAGCTAACCTTTTTAATAATTGATCTAATTCCCTACTTTTTAAGGAGGGTTAAAAAGGATAATGGGGACGTAACATAGAATGAAGAGACTATGCAAAACCGTAAACTGTCACTATGATAAGGCTCAGATTTGTTATGGAGATTATTTTTTATTAGAACCAAAAACAAACATCAAATTCTCAGAATAAAAAGATTAAGAACGATCGCAGCTAATAATCTGGGGCGAAAGTAGAATTGCAAGAGACGATAGCACAAGATTATTCTGGATGTAAAGTTATTGTTTACTTAAAACTTACAGAAGAGCAGAAGATGCAGAAGGTAGAGCATAAAATTTTAGTTAAAAGATATAACAACGCCTGTTTGCTAATTAGCAAACAGGCGTATCTTTGATTACAAAGTATGGTTGAGAATCGGTTAAATCTTAGCAGTGGAATCAACTGAGGGTTGAGACTGACTAACCGAATCTAACTTTGGCAAAAGCAGTGGATTTTCTGCTTTTACATTAGTGTTGATTGTTGCTTGCAAAAATGGGGTATTGGAGATGGAATTATTAGCCAATGTAAACAGTGGATTTGACAAAATCCCTGCTATGGAAGTGGCAATTAATGTTACCACCAAACCGACCTGCAAAGGTCTTAGCCCAGGCAAATCCCAACGCACTTGTGGATAATTCTTCACCGCGTCGGACATTTCATGGGGTTCTTTGACTACCATCATCTTAACTACGCGAATGTAGTAGTAGATGGAGACGACGGTGGTAACTAAGCCCAACAAGACTAACCAATAAAGACCTGCTTGCCAACCAGCCCAGAATAAGTAAATCTTGCCAAAAAACCCAGCCAATGGTGGAATACCACCCAAGGAAAGCAGAGAGATACTCAACGCCAGTGTTAGGAGTGGGTCTTTTTGATATAAGCCAGAGTATTCAGCAATCTGGTCGGTTCCTGTCCGCAGTGAGAACAGGATGATGCAGGTAAAGCCGCACAGGTTCATGAACAGATAAACCAGTAGGTAAAATATCATACTGGCATACCCTGCCTGTGTACCAGCAATCAAGCCAATCATCACAAACCCAGCTTGAGCAATGGATGAATAAGCTAGCATCCGTTTCATGCTGGTTTGGGCTAGGGCGACTACGTTACCCAAAATCATGCTGAGAACGGCCAGAGCAGTGAAGACAAACCTCCACTCGTCAGCAACAAGAGGGAAGGCTGTTGTCAACAAGCGGATGGCTAGGGCAAACCCAGCTGCTTTGGAACCGACAGATAAAAAAGCGATTACTGGGGTGGGAGCGCCTTCGTAAACGTCTGGTGTCCACTGGTGGAAGGGTGCAGCGGAGATTTTGAAGCCAATACCCGCGATCGCAAAAACCAGCGCAATCACTAAACCTAAAGATTGACCGACTTTAGCTGTGGCAATGCCATTAGCGATCGCACTTAGTTCGGTTTGTCCTCCCGATAGTCCATACAGCAGGGATACACCGTACAAAAAGATTGCTGTACTGGAAGCTCCAATTAACAAGTATTTTAGCGCCGCTTCATTGGAGCGGGGGTCACGCTTGGTATATCCTGTCAACAAGTAAGAGGAGATACTCAGGGTTTCTAGGGAGATGAAAATCATCACCAACTCACTAGCCCCGGATAAAAACATCCCTCCTAAAGTAGCACTCAGCAAAATAGCGATGAATTCGGCTAAAGCAGTGCCGCTCTGCTCAACGTAGCGAATTGACATCAGTATAGTTACAATCGCAGACAAGGCAACAATACCGCGAAAGACGATACTCAGGTCATCACTGTTAAAGCTACCGGTAAAACCGATGGGATTAGGAGAGTCCCATTGAAAATATAGGGCGACAATCGAAGCAAATAAACCTGCGATCGCTAGATATCCAATCCAGCGTGCGGATGATGTACGCCCCAAAATCAAATCAACAATCAAAACCCCCAAGAGGGTGAGAATAACAATCCCCTCTGGCAAAATCGTTCCAGCGTTTAGCTGGGATGCAATATTAGCAAAATCCATGAGATGTATAGGTTTTGGCGATTAGACATTAAGGCTAACTCTGTTCACTCTAGCAAGTTTTCTAATCCCCGGACTAGCTCTTTTAACAAGAGCTTAACAGCTTGGATGCAGATGGCGATTGCACCAACCTTACTACTTTACCAGCAGCTTTCTCAGTATCCAGGGATTCACTTAACAACTTTCCTACTTCGTTTTTCAGGCGTGACTTTTAGCAAATATCATCAATAATTATGCTGCAACCAGTGCGATACTTACGTACAAAAAGCTGATAAAATTAATAAGGGCACAGCAATGCTGTGCCCCGATAATATTTATAACTCCTAAGTTTATTAAAAACCGACGGATGGCAGCTTGCCTTGTAAAGACTGAAATTTAGACTGAACACAGTTGGCACAATTGCAACCAAGTTGATCAATAATCGGATTAGATGTTTGAATCAAGTGTGGTGTTGCCAGATCCGGAATTTGTTGTGTAGATACTACCGTAACAATTTGTCTAGAATATGCAGATTTCAAGCTGGATGCGTTTGCTGGATTGACTACCAGCAGCATGGATACCAGAAATGCGGGACAGGCAAGTAAAATCAGTTTGACTATGTTCATAATTTACACAAAGATACCTTTGCTGATACAGCATAGCTAATAAATTGACCAGCTTCAACTTTAATTACTAAGTATTCCTTAACTACGCCCGAATCCTTGACCGCGTAAAACCTTTGACCATACAAGTAATTCACCCTGCTCACCGCCTGCGGCCAGTAACTTGCCTTGGGGATGCCAAGCTAGGGTGGAAAATCCTGCTGAAACACCTGTGATAATTTGGGATACTTCCTTGGCTTTGTTCCACAAACACAACCAGCCATCAGCAGCAACAGAAGCGAGAAGGAAGCTTTTAGGTGCAAAAGCGATCGCATTGATCACACCCACATGATTTGTTAATACTCGCGCTTCCCAGCCTAACGAATCATCCTCTAACTTTTCCCAGACTACAATACCTTCAACGCTAGAAGATGCCAGTATTGGCGCACCCAGTTTTGTGGTAGCTTCTGACCATGCCAATTGGCGAATTTTACCAGGGAAGCCACGCATAACCCAAGGATCGGGGTTGTTCCATTCCAAAACGGTGACGCTACGATCCATGTTGCCAGAAGCTAGGAATTTGCCATCGGGCGACCAAGCCATAGCTACACTGACAGTAGTCATATCTAGGTTATACGGTTCTTCATCCCAGCTTTGACTATGCCAAATCTTGACTCCCTTGTAACCGCCAATAGCTAAGTATTGTCCGTCAATGCGCCAATCTATACCCAGTACTGAAGAGTTGTCGAAATTCAGCGTCACGACAATTTCACGAGTATCTGCATCCCAAACTTGAACATAACGCCCCAAACTAAAAGCCAGTTGGTTACTGGTGTAATTCCAAGCTAGCTTGTCAACCCATGCAGGGGCATTTTCCAAGGTGGCGATTAATTCAGTATCACGCCAAATCTTCACCTGTCCATCTTGTCCACCAACGGCTAAAAATTTTCCATCTGGTGAAAAAGCTAGACAGTCTACTGATTTACCGTTACCAGTTTGTAAACTTGTGAGTTCGCCATCATTCCACAAAACTACTTCACCGACGGCGGAAGTTGCTGCTAAAGTTTTACCTTGTGGCGACCAAGCGATCGCAGTTACATAATCTGAAAGTGTCCCCGAATAGTGTTGTTCAAATTCCTTAGATTTGCTGGTTGTTGAGTTCATAATTTTCTACAAGAGTGAGGAGTTAGAAGTTAGAAGTTAGGAATTTTTAACTCATCACTCATAACTCCTAACTCCTAACTTTTTATTTACGCTAGACAAGCGAGAAAATCTTGCTTGAGCTGGGCTGCATCAAGATTACGACCAATAAAAACTAGTTCGTTTTTAGGAGTTTCGCTGGGTTTCCAGGGGCGATCGGGTTTGCCATCGAATATCATGTGTACTCCCTGGAATACAAATCGATTATCTTCTCCAGCAATATTTAAAATGCCTTTCATCCGAAAAATATCTGGACCTTGGGTACGCAGTAACTCGGAAAGCCAAGTGTTTAATTTTTCTCCATCAACTGCACCTGCTTCTACTAAAGCCACTGAAAAGACGCTTTCATCGTGTACGTGGGCATCTTCGCCTAAGAAATCTGGATCAATTTCTAATGCACGATCTAAATCAAAGGCTTTTACACCTAATAAAGCATCCATTCCTAGTTCAGAATTGCGGGTACGGTAAATTTTTGCGATCGCATTCATTGCCCGAATCCGTTTTTCTAATTCATCCAACTCTTCTGGCGCTACTAAATCAGTTTTATTAAGTAAAATTACATCGGCAAAGGCAATCTGTTCTTGTGCTTCGTCTGCATCCCAGTGCTGCCAAATATGCTTGGCATCTACAACTGTCACCACCGCATCTAGAGACAGTTGGCTTTGCAAGTCTTCATCAACAAAAAATGTCTGAATCACTGGTGCCGGATCGGCTAATCCAGTCGTTTCAATTACTAAATGATCGAATTTATCGCGCCGCTTCATCAAATTGCCAATGATGCGAATTAAATCGCCGCGTACTGTACAACAGATACAGCCATTGTTCATTTCAAATATTTCTTCATCTGCATCGATAATCAATTGATTATCAATACCCACTTCCCCAAATTCATTAACAATCACAGCAACTTTTTTGCCGTGTTCGTAGGTGAGGATGTGATTGAGTAGAGTCGTTTTACCTGCTCCCAAATAGCCTGTAAGAACAGTAACGGGAACTGAATTGTTGATTACGTCAGCCACCATACTCTAAATTCCTCTTGTCTCACCTTATGGATAATCATTATCGCCTATGATAATTGTTTTTATTTTTTTGTGCGAACTTGCTGTTATTTTGGGTTTCAGCAAAATAATCACATAATTTAATCAAGAAGCACTTTATTTTTGTGCATCTGTAATAAGTAATAAATATTTATAAGTTGGCATAGCTTGGTAGGAATATTGCATCTAAGCTAGTCCACTCTACCGTAAGTTGCAGGTTAGTAGCTTGACAAGTGTAGGGAATTTATGATAATCATCACATAAAAAACTATACTTTGATGGAGAAGCGTGGTGGTTTCAAGAAACACTAGCTGCTCGAAAAAGCAAGTAACTCAAAGAGGTCAAGCATTTGCATCTATTCCAGTTAGCTTTTTAGTTAAATTTCAAGTGGCATTAGAAATTTCATTTTTATGCCTTTGGTTATCTATGTTGCCGATGGGCAACGCCTGGGGGCAAGAGATGGAGCGCACGCTGCGAGTCTCAAGTTTCCAAAAACCAAACCGAAACTATTGTGGCTCTGAAAGAACAGCTAGAGCTAGCCAAAGAATTGGTTCACAAGCTGTTTCTAACTTAGTTAAAACGTTACAAAACCGGGATACAAAACTGCGTGCCGATGCTGCTCACCTGTTGGGAAGCATAGATAAAAAAGTAGCTAGTAAAGTAATTCCAAACTTAATTACCGCCTCAAAAAACGATCTAGATGCGGAAGTTCGCGTTTGTGCTGTCTCAGCTTTAATTAGCATTGCTGGCAAAGACTTAAATAAATCTACCCCTGAAGTGAAAGCAGTTACCCCCGTTGTGATTGCAGCACTGAAAGACAGTGATACGGAAGTACGCTTAACTGCGCTCATGGCTTTTCAATCTATGAGTTTTACTTATTCTAGCGATGACAACTTTAACGTAAAACTGACAAATGAACTGAAAGCGGCAATTCCCGTACTTATGGAAACACTTAAAGATGACAACGAGCAAGTGCGATCAAATGCTACTAGTGCTTTGAGTAATATGGCGAAAGATACAACATCGCTATTTCCTGTAATTATCCAAGCATTGAAAGACAAAAATGATTTGGTTCGTATAAGTGCTGCCTCTATTTTGGGAAGGGTTGGTATTTGGGAACGCAAGAGTGAAGAAGTAGTAAAAGCCGTGCCTGTACTCATCACAGCTTTAAAAGAGGATAAAAATGCAAAAGTTCGCTCAAATGCTGCCTATGCTTTGAAATTCATCGGTGAAAAAGCAGCAACTGCAGTCCCCGCACTTATTGAAGCTTTGAAAAATGATTTGGACTTTCAGGTTCGTTCAAGTGCTGCCTCTGCCTTAGAAAGCATGGGGGAAAAAGCAGCAACAGCCGTCCCGGTGCTTATTGAAGCTTTGAAGAAACTGGAGCTTAAATATAATGCAGAAGTAGCTTTGGGACGCATCGCTGAAAGCTGGCAAGATAACGCAACTAAGCTATCTAATCAAGAAGTGGATCTCGCCATATCCTACTTAGAAACGGCTTTAAATATTGCAGAAAATCCCAAGTCTGAGTATGCAAATTTACCTGGGTTTGCAGAAGGAAAAAAACGTTTGCGTCGCTCTCTTAATTTCCTCAAAAAAGAAAAAGATTCCCGCTTGTTTTCTAAAAGCCGCCCAAGGTAGGGAAGCAGTAGCTTGAACTAATTTTAATCTCGCACCAAGGCGCAAAATGATTCTTTGCGTCTTGGTATGAGGATTGAATTTTATCGAGAGAACAAAAAATCTTGAACTCCTTCTAAAACAACTGCTGGATATTCTTCATGCAATCCCAAAGAACCAGGAATGACAACGCTTCTCACTCCTGGTAAGGCTACCAAAGCGTTCATTTCTTCTCGTGATTTAGGGGGGCTGGATTCCCCAATTACTACCATGAGCGGTACAGTTAAAGACTGCACAAGTTCCAGAAAATCAGATTGTTCGCGTACAGTATCAAGATTACCAGTTACAAAGGCAGCAGATGCAAATCGCGCTCCTGGTTGTTGAGTTGTGTGCCATTTCTTCTCAATGAAACTGGGTGTAATTTTAGCCGCGTCAGTAAAGACATGACGGCGGTACATAAAACTTAAGAAGGATGGGGTAGTGTTGAGTTTGTAGAGAGCTTGACCAAGTATAGGCGATCGCACCAATTCTCTCACAATGCCAGCTATCTGTTGACTTGCCCCCATTGTTGGTAAAGGGCCACGCCAAGTAGGAGCCAACAATACAATTTTTGAGAAAGCAGCCTGTTTGACAGCTAATTGTAAAACGTATGTAGCAGCATGACCAGCCGCCACCACGGTAATGGGAGTATTAAAAATAGCTTTGACAAAATCTTCCAGAAAGTGCTGATATATTTGGGGTCGATAATTCAAACTAGGGCGAGAAGATTCACCAAATCCAGGCCAGTCTACTGCTACAACTTGAAAATTGGGAGCTAGTAACTTAGCAAGTTCGCCGACTTCCAAACGCGTCGAAACACTGCTGAAAGATGGTAGTAGCAATAGCGGTGAACCTTTACCAAGGGTTTCATAAACAACACGCAATTGCTGATTTTCCCAGTTCCAGAGATATTCTTGAACTATTCCACCAAAACCAGTAGTAGCAGAGGTAGATAATACATTGGTTGACATGAGACTAAATTTTGGTATTTATACGTTTTTTGTCATTTGTCACTTGTCTTTTGTCCTTTGCAAATGACTAATGACCAATGACGAATGACCAATAACCAACTTTAGCTAGGTAAATCTAACTTACATTCCAATGCTTTTTTTTGCATTGTTTTAAAAATGTTGTAAAATCCATTAGCGCGGGAAGGTGTCAAGCTAACATTTAAACCTGTTTCTTGAATAAAATCTGGAGTAAGTTGGACAATCTCACTTGGCGTTAACCCGTGTAATCCTTCAACCAGAAGCCCGACTAATCCTTTGGTTAACTGAGAATCGGAATCGCCTTGAAATACAACCTTACCATCATCCAAGGCTGCGGTGATATAAACTTGAGATACGCAACCAGGAACTTTATTTTCGGGTAATTTATCAGCTTCTGGGAACTCATTGAGCTTCTGAGCATACCAGATTAGCTGTTCGTAGCGTCGCTTCGGTTCGGAAGCGCGTTGAAAGCGCTGGACAATTTTAGCGAGCGCAGGTGGCAAAGAATCTAGAGTTGAAGACATAACAGAAGCTGCAAACGATCGGTATCTCCTTGAGTGTAGATTATCTTTGGAGCGATGCCTACGACGGGCTGCGCATACGCGCCTCCGGTTCAGTTGCTAGTATGAAGCTTGCTATTACTGAACTATAAGTTGTCAAATCCAGATAATAACTGTGATCGCATCCCCATCGTCCAGGTTTTTTAATGCGTCTAATCACAAAAACTTAATTTTATTCTAAGTAAAAATTTTATTAATTTGTAGCATATTCTCTGCGTGCCTCTGCGCTTACCTTTGCGTTCCTCTGCGTTTAAATTTCAACCCTCAATTCTCCACGATTCGACAATTCGATGCCTACGCCTGGCTGCGCCTATGCGCTTACAAAATTAGCTGCAAGTTCATTAAACTAAGCAGCTAGATAATTATCAACAATTAAAAATTAAAAATCAAAAAAAAATTCTGATTTTTAATTTTTAATTTCTCTCCCTTGAGGATTAATTTGTAGTTTGTGCAGCTAGCATCTGCTTCAGCTTTTCTAATTCCGAAGCCCAACGAGGATCTGGACGAATAGCGTCTGAATCGGTGGTTGTAGTGCTGGTTTCGCGAGAACCTCCGCCACCGCCGCCACGACGAGGCTTCTTAGAGCTTTTCTCACGACGGCTACCTTCTCTGTTCGGGCTAGGAGTCGGGGTACTATTACTAGTACTAGCAATAACTGGTTTAGGAGCTTGCTCGTCGCCCTCTTCACCCTTTGTCCGAGGTAATGCCTTCTCTAGCTTAATGGGAGTATCTTTGAACATCTGACCATTATACTTTTCAATAATTTCGTCAGCTTGTTCGTCATTGTTGACTGTAAGAAAACCGAAACCACGGCATTTGCCAGTTTTGCGGTCTTTAATTAATTTAGTAGTTACAGCATCACCTTCTGCTGCAAAAACGGCTTGCAGATCTTGACGATCTATTTCATCTTTAGGCAAATTACCTATATATAGGCGAACGGACATGAACTATACCTCCAGAGTTGAATGAACATGGCAAGGCAAGAAAACAATCACTTAGCTTTGGCTTTTAAATAGATGCTATTGACCAAGACTGCCATAAACCAATTTTTTTGCTCGAAACTGTCAACCTATACAACAATACAGTTTTTCGTCGGGATCAAGCTTGTTTAATCCAAAGGCTCACACTATAAGTGAGCTAATAACACCTTAATTCTAAGAATTGTAAATTTAATAGCCTATTGCCTGCTAAAGTACACGCTTTCTTCTATGCCTTTTTCGCAGAATCAAATACCATTCCTTACATTACCACGGTATTTTCTACGTAGCTAGTTTAGCGCATACATTTTCGGCATTAGTATTACTGCATCGTAACATAAAACACATTTTTTTATTCAAGTGAGCATATTTTGAAACAAAAACCAGCCAGTGGCTGGTTAATTTGCTGCTGTGTTGGGAGGATAAAAAGGTATAGAGCGGGGAAAAAGCATGTGAATCCATAACTAAGCGGTGATGCTGAGTTATGTCGGTTGCTCTTGTTTGTGTCAATAAATGTAACACTTGTTAATAAAACCTGCAACTTTTGTTTACATTCCAATTTATCCTTTGTCCCTTGTCAATGAGCAATAACTAATGACTAACCAGTGAGAAAGACGTATGCACCCCAAGCCTGTGCTGCAATAGCTAAAAAAGTAGACCAAATGGGATGAGGGCTATGAATGGTTTTACCACTTTGAGTTTCTAGGGTTTGGATATCGATCCAAGGTGTTGCTCCTCGTCGAAACCAACCTGTGACGATAATTTGTCGGCCGATTAGATCCTGGTGATTGACTGACTGTCCTAGCCAAGAAATGTGATGTAATTTCACCAAACCCGCGCTGGATTGCAAGATTAAATCTTGTGCCAAAGTATTACTAGTGCCTTGACGACCTAATAATTTACCCACAAGACGCACGCTGACGCTATCAATAGGTAAGGCAGAAGGGTCAGCTAACAGGTTGGGTAAGCTGTCTTCAGTTTGTACAGTGGCAGGTTTAATATCGGGGAAGAAAGAATTAATCCGCATTACAGTACCGATGCTAAAGCCAATCAGAAGGCAGCCTGTAATGAAAGACCAATCTTCATATATCCACTTTAGATTTAAAAACTTGAGTGTGAATGCTAGTTGCCAGGTTAGCCAGACGAAACCTGCAAACAGAACCCCTAGAGGAATTCCCAACCAGGGAGCGACTTGTAATAGAAAAGACTGACGCTTAACCTTTGATGGAACGCTAGCAAAATGTAGTTCGGTGTCTAGATGCCAGTGACGAGCTATTTGGCAGAGGCGTTCGATGCGATCGCCCATTAAAGGATGGCTATTATTAATCGTAAACCATCGGCGATAGGGATTGGCGGTATCCCACTTCAAAAAGGATTCAAAAGATAGATTACTGGCAATAGTGCCCAAAGATAAACTCTGTTGGTAGCTGACTGGTGTTAGCAGATTTAAGCTTTCCAGTTGCCAACTGGTGTGTTCTTGTTTTTGGATATCAGCAGCAATGCCAATGGAGATTTTGAGTAAAGCGCGAATCAGAGCATTGGGATTACCAGTAATTTCAGCGGCGACGCGATCGCTATAATAAAGCCGCAACCGCGACAAGCACAATGCAGTTCCAGTCAGCAAACACCAAATTCCATAAATTAGACTTGCCAGAATTGTCACTGGCCAACGCCAAATTTTCGCTGATATTTTGTCTCCCAACTCCGACATTTGCTGATATAGCTTATGAACTGGTAGTGTTACCAGCAGCAACAAAGACATTACAGCAAAATCCCAGTGAGCAATATGCCCTAGTTGCGTGGCGTAAATAACGGCGATTTCATCATCTGCCAGCTGCTCTAATAGCCCTTGACTCACAACAATCCTGGCATTACGTGGTAAACTACCATAAGTCAGAATAATTGGTGCAGCCGTTGGTAAAATCCGCAGTTTGGGTAACGGCCAGTGCCGCTGTTGGGAACAACGTTGAAGCACCCGAACGGCTTCGCGGCTATAAGTATTCAATACGTCTTTCGGAAATTCTCGCTGATCGTACAAGTTGGCCAGTAGCAGATCCAGCAGCCAAGGTGATACTCCGCTTAAAATCACCAATGCGATCAGCAACAGTTGAGTAGGATCGTGGTATAAAAGCTGTATTGGCTCCAGATAAGGTAGTTTGACTAAAGTCTGGTTGATTAATCCCAGTGCTAACTTGAGGATTTCTCGTATTACCCAAAACAGGGCGATGAATGTTCCTGCGGACAGTAGCCGTAAGGGAATTAATTTTGGTTTACGTAGTGGTTGCCATGCTCTGGCGCGTTGTGCTTGTCGCCAATAAATAACGCCGAATAGTTTGGCTTGGGTGCGGGTAACGGAACCCATGAAGCCGCTTAGGGACGCAGCCAGTGGCGGTGGTGGCGGTGTCGCTAATGTAGCTTTGAGTTTAGCTAGTGGCACCATCGGCGGGATGTCGTCGCTTTTGGTTTCTATTACTTGATCGTTGTTCGGCTTTTCCTCTAATGTAGAAGTTTCCGGGGGAGTAACTGGGGTTGAATTTGGTGTTGAATCTGCGGTTGAATTCTCAAATGCAACAAATCCAGTTTCGACTTTTTTTGGTTCTTGCTCGGTTTTTTTACGTTTTGTCAGGTGTTCGAGAGCGCGTGTTGCCCACTCTTGAACTTGCGGATTGTTACTCTCAATGAGATTCTGGGAAATAGCGATCGCTTTGGGAACTTCACCAGTGCGAGCATAAGCCATGACTAAACCAACCTGAGCTTGTAAGCTAGCAGTCCCATTATTTTGGCTGCTAGCAATAGGTTCTAGTTGGGCAATCGCTGTTTGGTAATTTCCCTGCTTGAGGGCAACTAAACCAGCCTCCAAAGACGGTTTGGCATGTGAAGGCATACAAATTCTGGCACTCCAATCTCTTCTAAATGATCCACGTTTGTGCAAAAGCGCGAACCTCGGATGCCGTGGAAATCAACCGCGCTCAAGTTTTGTTTGTCAAGTGAATGATAAAGGTTGAATTCAGGAGTCAGTCATCAGAATTCAGTTGAGTCTTCATCTGAATTCTGGATTCTGATTCTTCTTCACTCCTCCACTGGTTGTTGACTAGAAAATACTGGAGCGATGCCTACGGCGGGCTCTGCCAACGCGCTTAATTTTAACTCTGGATGGTCGCCCAATAACTGTTGACAATTCCATTCATTACGGAATAGCAACACTGGTCGTCCCATACTGTCTTTAACTGTAGTGGTATTGAATATTCGTCCCACCTTTTCTAATGCTTCCCAACCACCCTCAACCCAACGGGCGACACTGTAGGGTAATAAATCTAATATGGTTTCTACACCATACTCATTTTGTAAGCGAAACTGTACTACCTCGAATTGCAACTGACCCACCGCCGCCAAAATTGGATCGCGCTTGGCTTCATCAGTTGAATACATAATTTGCACAGCACCTTCTTCTCGCAATTCCGCAACACCTTTTTGGAATTGTTTAGACTTCGAGGGGTTGGGATTCCTCAAAGAAGCAAACAGTTCCGGCGAGAAATACGGAATCCCCTCATATTCGAGCTTTTGTCCCGTGTAAATTGTATCCCCGATCGCAAAAACACCAGGATTATTCAAACCGATCACATCGCCAGGATAAGCCACATCAATCGATTCTCGCTCTTGAGCAAAGAGTTTTTGCGGGCGAGAAAGACGGATGAGTTTACCAATGCGAGCGTGATTCACCATCATATCTTTTTCAAACTTACCAGTGCAAACCCGGATAAATGCGACGCGATCGCGGTGTTTCGGGTCCATATTCGCTTGCAGTTTGAAGACAAACCCCGAAAACTCCGGGTATGTAGGGGGAACTTCGCCAACACTGCTGATATGAGAACCGGGTTTGAGGGCATAGTCGAGGAAATACTTGAGGAATAACTCTACCCCGAAGTTAGTCATGGCGCTGCCAAAGAACACAGGCGTCATTTTGCCTTCGTGTATCAACTGTAAATCTAGCTCTGGCCCAACTCCTTCTAAGAGTTCTAGATCGTTTTTCAGTTGGTAGTAGAGGCTTTGTTCTAGCTGTTCTTCTATTCTCGGATCGCCTAACTCCACTATCGTATCACGGGCTTCTCGGCTACCGTGGGCGCTGCGTTCAAACAGGTGTATTTGTTGCTTGTGTCGGTCAAAAACACCTTTAAAGCGATCGCCCATGCCAATCGGCCAGTTAACTGCATAGGTTTGCAATCCCAATTCTTGCTCAATTTCATCTAACAATTCTAAAGGTTCCCTTCCTGGGCGATCGAGCTTGTTGATAAATGTAAAAATTGGGATACCCCGCAACTTACACACTTCAAACAATTTGCGCGTTTGGGGTTCCAAACCTTTTGCCGCATCAATCAACATCACGGCATTATCGGCGGCGGCGAGGGTACGATAAGTATCTTCACTGAAATCTTGGTGTCCGGGGGTGTCTAATAAATTGATTTGACAATTCTGGTATTCAAATTGCAACACTGTGGAAGTAATAGAAATACCCCGTTGCTGCTCCATCGCCATCCAGTCAGAGGTTGCCTTACGCTGTGCCCGTCGTGCCTTAACCGCCCCAGCTTCGTGAATTGCACCCCCGTACAGGAGTAGCTTTTCTGTTAGTGTCGTTTTACCCGCATCGGGGTGAGATATAATCGCAAAGTTGCGACGCAGTTCAACTGCTTGAATAAGTTCAGACTGAAGTTCAGTAGACATAAATGTATTTGTTTGTTAGCTAGCTTAATTTTTTTTGACTCTGGCAAGTCTTTTAATCTTAAGACAACGATGCTCATGATAGGGTCGTAGTATAACCAACAATCTGACTAAATAGGAGAAAGCAATGTACGACACAGACAAGCGAAAACTTCTATCTGCCTTGTCTCATGGAGCCATTTTTTTCAGCACAACATTGATATCTGTAGGCATACCTATCGCCATACTGCTTGTATCTGACGATCCTGTTGTTAAAGAAAACGCCAAAGAATCGGTCAATTTCCACTTTAATGTCTGGTTTTATGGTGCAATTCTGGGAGCGCTGTTTTTTCTATTTGGCTGGTTAGTGTTACCTCTATTATTGCTGGGACCACTAGCTGGTCTGGGATATCTATTACACTGGGGATTGACAATTTGGGCGCTCATCGCAGTTTTCAGCAGTCCTGATATACCCTTCCGTTATCCCTATATTTTCCGCGTTTTTTAGCATAGATTATGGGTATGGGCATTGGGCATTGGTAATTCTTAGTTATTTGCTACCAAATACAAAATTTAATTAATTTGTAGCGAATTCTCTGCGTGCCTCTGCGTTTCCCTCTGCGCCACTTTGCGTTTAAATTTCAACCCTCAATTCCCCACAATTTTGCCAACAGACAGTCTTATAATTTTGAATTTCTTCATAATGTTGTTTTTCCAGTCCGTCGGATAGGTGCAACCAAGCTGTAGAATACAAAATTGCCCCACAACTTGATTAAGAGTAGGGCAAAGGACAGTTAAGCACTGTTTGTAGTCTGTCTGACGGCAGGAAAATTTTAGCCTGCTTTTGTGACGCTTTGTTTTGTGTCTATTTGCGTTGTTTTTCTTGATAAAATTTTATGTTTCCTATACATCGCCCCCGTCGTTTGCGTACACATCCCCAATTGCGCCGGATGGTTCGTGAAACTGTTTTAACAACAAACGATTTAATCTACCCACTATTTGCTGTACCGGGTGAGGGAATCGCTAATGAGGTGAAATCGATGCCTGGAGTCTACCAACTTTCGGTAGATAAAATTGTTGAAGAGGCAAAAGAAGTTTACGACTTAGGAATTCCTTCTATTATTCTATTTGGTATTCCAGCTGATAAAGATGTGGATGCCACTGGTGCTTGGCATGATTGCGGAATTGTCCAAAAAGCAGCAACAGCGGTAAAAGCAGCAGTCCCAGATTTGATTGTAATTGCTGATACTTGTTTATGTGAATATACTAGCCACGGTCATTGTGGTTATTTACAAACTGGTGATTTAACAGGACGAGTTTTAAATGACCCAACTCTGGAATTGTTGAAGAAAACAGCGGTTTCTCAAGCGAAAGCTGGTGCTGATATCATCGCACCTTCGGGAATGATGGATGGGTTTGTGCAAGCAATTCGTCAGGGTTTGGATGAAGCAGGATTTCAAGATACGCCGATTTTATCTTATGCTGCTAAGTATGCTTCGGGTTATTATGGCCCATTTCGCGATGCAGCAGACTCGACACCACAATTTGGGGACAGAAGAACTTACCAAATGGACCCAGGAAACGCCCGCGAAGCGATTAAAGAGATTGAATTAGATATCGCTGAAGGTGCTGATATGCTCATGGTTAAGCCAGCCTTGGCATACATGGATATTATATGGCGCGTCAAGGAAGCAAGTAACTTGCCAGTTGCAGCTTACAATGTTTCTGGTGAGTATGCGATGGTGAAAGCTGCGGCTCTCAATGGTTGGATTGATGAAGAGCGGGTGGTTATGGAAACTTTAACTGGGTTTAAACGCGCTGGTGCAGATTTGATTTTGACTTATCATGCCAAAGATGCAGCGAGATGGTTAAAGTAGGCTAGGCATATTGAATACTAATTTAGGGGAAATCTCACGCAGAGGCGCGAAGACGCAGAGTTGTGTTTTGGTGTTTGGGCGTGAGATTCTTTGTATTTTGGGTTTGGCTGGTGCGAAATTCAAACAAAATTGAACTCATCAGTGTTATACTTGTCATACGTGTATTGCAAGGATGATAAAGGTTATGCTCAGTGTCAGGCTGGATGAAGAAACAGAACGGCAGCTAGCCGATATTTTAGCTCACGAGCAAACGGAAAAGAGTGAATTGATCCGACGCTTGATTGCTGAACGCTGGCTAACCTTACAAGCAGGTAAAACTTTGCTAGAGAGGCGGGGTGGACACCCTGAACATCTGCTACAAGATGCACCAACGGATTTATCGGAACGCTCTAACCGTAAACAAGCGATCGCTCAATATCTCAACAAGCGGCATTCATGACCTATTATCCGCTTATACTCGCAGATAGCGGGTTTTTGTTTGCGTACTACAGCGCTAGAGATCAGTATCACCAACAGGTGCGTCGCTTCTTTGAAAACTGTACTTCTAGGCTGGTGACTACGCCCATTTGTATTGCAGAAGTGGTGTGGTTGCTCAACTTTGATTGGCGTACACAAAACGAGTTTCTTCTAGATGTTGCTAAACAACTCTATGAGTGTGAGCAACTATTGCCACAAGATTTTTCGCGCATTGCTGAGTTGAATACTCAGTACAGAGATTTACCAGGGGATTTTGCAGATTTATCCTTGATAGTCATTTCGGAACGCTTAGATATTGCTGCGATCGCTACTTTGGACAGTGATTTTGATATTTATCGGCGTTATCGGAAAAAACCTTTTGAGCGGGTGTTTTAGGGATGCGATGTCTACGACGGGCTACGCCTACGCAAGTTCAGTATAAAGCTAAAAAGGCTTTTTCGGTTTAAGTAGCGCACTTGTACAAAGCCGTTCTCTTCCAGAATGCGGCAGACTTCTCTAGCAGAAAGAACACGCAGTTTACCCAATATTTATCTCTAGGCGTGTAACAAAAACTTCTGTGTGCAACCTTTGCTGAATTTCAGAAGGATCTGCTGTTTCAAAGAATAATTCTAATGCCTCAATTAGGTTATTCCGTGCTTCTTCAATTGTGTCACCTTGGCTGGCAATATCGAGTTCGGGACAGAGGGATACATAGCCATCCTTTTCGCGCTCAATGATAGCAGTGAATTGTGTTGTTTGCTTCATTTTTGTCTTTAGTGATTTTTTGGAGCCTTGCGAGAGATTAAGCTTGCTTTCGTAGTCTTTCTAGATTCTGTTGATGTAACTCTGGGAAGTTTTCTAAATCATTTATTGACTGCGGCGCAGGGAAGATTACAGCGTCTTCAGTAGTGAATCTATCTAAATAAGTTTGAAAGGCTTGATCGTCTTCTCTATGCTCAAGGATATATTAACGTAATTGGGCACGGGGCATTGTCATAAAATCTGGCTTATTCATACATATCTCCACTTACCGTCTAGGTAAATTATAATTTCATTTTCTTGACCAGCGAGAATTACAATATTTTTTGTTAGCTCATCGATTCGCACTAAAAACACAGGTAAAAAATACATTTTAGTAGCCCAAAAACTTAAGATAAACAACGTTTTAAATTGTTCTACAGTAAGCATATTTAAATTATTGCTACAACAGATTTTTTACTTTAGTGTGAATTTTAGTCAAATCAGTATCTTTCAACAGTGAAGTTTTCTAAACACATTTTATGCAGATTGTCTCCGTGATAGTACATAAAGATAGGGTTACCTCGTTTGCCAGAGGCAGAGGCGATCGCTCATAAAACATCTAAAATCGAAATTAAATAGCTTTGATATAGTTATGGCAATCACTCGCTCTATGCTAGGGGCCGTTTATTTAAAAAACCTAAACTCTAACTAGTGCGATCGCTCACTGTATTTGTGACAGCAGCACGATAAAATTCTAAAACTATAATCGTACTAAAAGGTCTAAATGGCAGAAACACTATTCTTCAACGCCTTACGGGAAGCCATTGATGAAGAAATGGCGCGTGATTCCAGCGTATTCGTTCTCGGTGAAGATGTTGGACATTACGGCGGTTCCTATAAAGTTACCAAAGACCTGTACCAAAAATATGGCGAACTCCGCATTCTAGATACCCCCATCGCTGAAAATAGCTTTACTGGAATGGCTGTGGGAGCCGCAATGACTGGGTTGCGTCCGATCATTGAAGGCATGAACATGGGCTTTTTACTGCTCGCCTTCAACCAAATATCCAACAACGCTGGGATGCTCCGCTATACTTCTGGTGGTAACTTTAAAATTCCAATGGTAATTCGCGGTCCTGGAGGTGTAGGACGGCAGCTAGGCGCAGAACATTCCCAACGACTAGAAACCTACTTCCAAGCTGTGCCAGGATTAAAGATTGTTGCCTGCTCCACACCAAGAAACGCTAAAGGACTGCTGAAATCCGCTATCCGTGATGATAATCCAGTGTTGTTCTTTGAACACGTTCTGCTTTACAACTTGAAAGAAGATTTACCAGAAGAAGAATATTTACTGCCTCTGGATAAAGCAGAAATTGTGCGTCCAGGAAAAGATGTGACAATTATTACTTACTCCCGGATGCGCCATCATGTAGTGCAAGCCGTAAAAACTCTTGAAAAACAAGGATACGATCCAGAAGTTATCGATTTAATATCTCTCAAACCATTAGATTTTGATACCATTGGTGCATCAGTAAGAAAAACACATAAAGTCATTGTTGTGGAAGAATCGATGCGAACTGCGGGTATTGGAGCAGAAGTCATCGCCTCAATAAACGATCGCTTATTCGATGAATTAGACGCGCCAGTACTACGACTTTCTTCCCAAGATATTCCCACACCTTACAACGGCAATCTGGAACGGCTAACAATCATCCAACCAGAGCAAATCGTAGAAGCTGTGGAAAAAATGGTCGCTTTGCGAGTTTAAAAGTTAGGAGTGAAAAGTTAGGAGTGAAAAGTTAGGAGTGAGGAGTTAAGAATTCAATATTGAATTTACAACTCCTAACTCCTAACTCTCAACTACTAACTCCTAACTCTCAACTCCCAACTCATAACTCTACAAAAGAGCGCTATTATAGCGTTTGTCAGTTGCGAGTTATGGTATGCAAAGACAGCGATCGCTATTAATTTTGATTTTAGTCCTGATAATCGCCGCTATTACGGTGATTGCCACAATTCCGATACCTCTTGGGCTGGACTTGCGCGGAGGTTCACAGCTCACAATTCAGGTAAAACCATCAGCGGATATTCCCCAAATCACCGAACGAGAATTGGAAGGTGTGAAGAAAGTTGTCGAAGGGCGGATTAATGGTTTGGGTGTTTCTGAGCCAATAATCCAAACAGTCGGCGCAGATAAAATATTGGTGCAACTACCAGGAGTTAACGATCCAGAGCAAGCTGAACGAGTGCTAGGGGGTACAGCACAGTTAGAATTTCGTACCCAAAAGCCGAATACAGAAACTCAACTGCTTGCTTTTCAAGCATCAAGAGCCGAATTGAAATTTAAGCAAGAAGAATTAAGAAAGAGTACCGACAAAGCGGCAATTGTCAAGAATCAAGAAGACTTACAAAAAAATAATCAAGCGATCGCAGAATTGTTTGAAAGCACTAATCCACCACTAATTGGCAAATATCTCAAGGATGCATACGGTGAACCCACTCAAGGTAACAACTGGAATGTTGCTATTCGCTTCGACCAAAAGGGTGGTGAACTGTTTGCCAATTTGACGAAAAATCTCGCTGGTACTGGGCGTAGCATTGGTGTTTTTCTGGACAATGAATTAATCAGCGCTCCTACTGTGGGTATAGAATTTGCCGCTACTGGTATTACTGGTGGCTCTGCTGTAATTACAGGAAGGTTTACTGCCCAACAAGCTAATGACTTAGGTGTGCAGCTACGCGGTGGGGCATTACCCGTACCGGTAGAAATTGCAGAAATTCGCACTGTTGGGGCAACCTTGGGTAAAGACAGTATCACTAGCAGTATCTACGCTGGTATCGGTGGTCTGACTTTAGTATTAGTATTTATGGTGCTGTATTATAGACTACCAGGACTGATTGCCGATGTAGCCCTATTGATTTACGCCCTGCTAACCTGGGCTACCTTTGCTTTGTTGGGTGTCACCCTAACTCTGCCAGGAATTGCCGGTTTTATCCTCAGTATTGGGATGGCAGTGGATGCAAATGTACTAATTTTTGAGCGGACGCGGGAAGAATTGCAAGCGGGCAAATCCCTGTATCGTTCCATAGAATCTGGCTTTTACCGGGCCTTTTCTAGTATTTTGGACGGTAATGTTACTACGGTCATTGCCTGTGCTGCACTATTCTGGCTAGGGGCTGGTTTGGTGAAAGGCTTTGCCCTAACTTTAGCTTTGGGCGTAGCAGTGAGTATGTTTAGCGCCATTACTTGTAGTCGTACCCTCATGTTTTTAGCATATACAATTCCTGCACTGCGGAAACCAGAATATTTCTGTCCGAACCTGCCAACATCAAATAAGGCAGAGGTGGCTCAATGAAACTAAGTATTAACAAATCGCGATCGCTTTGGTGGGCTATTTCTATTGCCGTCATCCTCGCTGGTATCATCTCAATGGTGATTTCTTGGCAAAACCCGAACATCAAAGCACCCCTACGTCCCAGTTTGGATTTTGTCGGTGGTACACGATTACAGTTTGAACGAGATTGTACCAAACCCGGTAACTGCGACCAGCCAATTGATATCAATGTCGTTCGAGAAGTAGCTAAAGCACAGGGGTTGGGTGATAGCAGCATCCAAATTGTTGCTGACAAAGGTACTGGTGCGGAAAATGGTATATTAATTCGCACAAAAAATTTGGATGGCGAACAGCGTACCAATTTGCAAAATGCCTTAAGTGAAAAAGTTGGTGCTTTTGACCAGCAAAAAAATCAATTTGACACCGTTGGTCCTACTCTGGGGGCAGAGCTGTTTAGGTCTGGGATAATAGCTCTAATAGTTTCCTTTGCAGGTATCATAATCTACTTGACCTTCCGGTTCCAGTTAGATTATGCAGTGTTTGCTGTCGTTGCTCTACTTCATGATGTCTTGGTTACAGCAGGGGTGTTTTCGATTTTGGGTTTGGTACTAGGTACTGAAGTAGATAGTCTCTTCATCGTTGCCCTGCTGACAATTACAGGTTTCTCAGTTAACGATACTGTAGTGATTTACGATCGCATTCGTGAGACGCTGCAAATCAATCCCAATCGACCAATTGCTGATATTGTGGATGATGCAGTAAACCAAACCTTAACAAGGTCTATCAACACGACCTTTGCTACAATGCTGTCATTGTTTGCTATCTTTCTGTTTGGTGGCGAAACTCTGAAAAACTTTGCTTTAGCTTTAATTATTGGCTTTACAGCAGGGGCTTATTCAAGTATTTTCATCGCCAGTACTCTTCTAACTTTGTGGCGAGAGCGCAATGGTCAAACAAGTGTGGTAGTCACTGATGAATCGATTGATACATCTGCTGGTAATTAGTCATTGAGTATTGGGCATTGGGCATTAGTCTTTAGCAGATGACAAATGACAAAGGACAAATGACAAATGACAACTGACCCATCCTTTACTCAACAAGTAGAAAGATTACATAAGTTGACAATATATGGTAGGTGGCTGTTTGTGGGCTGTTTATGGCTCACCATTGCGCCTGCTTCCTTGTGGGGTCTACGTGCAGAAATTTCTCTGTGGCAGCAATATTTTACCTGGGTGGCGGTGCGATATGGGCTTTTCTACAATCCACTGTCTACCTTTGGTTTAGCCTTTTGTATCGGGATGACAGCTGCTGTTTTAGTTTGGCAAAGTCGGAATATCTTACTCGGACTACCACAGCAAGAAAAACAACGTTTAGAAAAACAAGTTTTTCGAATACGTCAACAGGGACCAACTCATCCTCTATGGAAGTGGATTTGTCATTAAATCTTCAAATCGTTGTATATAGATATACGAATTCAGCAATTTCTAGCAAAATATGGCTTAGAAATAGCAAATATACTGCCAAAACTGGTGCCATACATGAACGATCATCAGATTCAATTTAGCGATCGCAAGTCTAAAATTGACCTTTATCAACTCCAAGAACTATTAAACGTTTCCGCTTTCTGGGCAAAGGGACGCAGTATTGAAGACTTAGGTATAGCTATTGCCAATAGTGAGCCAGTGATTTCCGTCTGGAATAGCGATCGACTCATTGGCTTTGCAAGAGCAACATCTGATGGTATCTATCGCGCCACAATTTGGGATGTTGTAATTCATCCAGAGTATCAAAATAGTGGGTTGGGAAGCAATTTGGTCGAAACTGTTTTGAGGCATCCCCGCATGAAGTCGGTTGAGCGTATTTACCTGATGACTACTCACCAGCAAGGTTTCTACAAAAAGATTGGTTTTCAAACCAACAGCACCACTACGATGGTGTTACACAATCAAGCTAACCATGCTTTCGTTTCTGCTACAGAAGTTCAGTTTCAGGAATCACCGCAGCAGTTCCGAGCAATGAGTGCTGAACGCTGAGTATAAGAACTGTTGTAGTAGTAGGATAGTCAAGAAGCAAGATTTCGTCTCTACTACTCAGCACTCAGCACTCAGCACTCAGCACTCAGCACTACTCACTATGGGGATAGAGATTTGTAGTCTGGTAAGCTGTTGAAGTGGTTCTTTCACAATGGTCGAGGGCAAGATTTCTAACTTTCCTCCCATAACTTCCAGCAGAGTCTGATTGATTAATAGCCTCATCCCTGGGGAAAGAGTAGCGTTTTTTTGGTCAATCTGGGTCAACCGATCTTCAAATTTGAGCAAATCAATCGGCTCGCTCCAAGGTACAGCATGAGTTGGTAAATCTAGCCAAATGTTTACAAAATTCTTTGTAGGTAGGATGCTACTGGAAATACTAATGCTGCCTTCTTCCATCTGAGTAATGGCAGTGTCTATTAAACTTATCAATACTTGGCGGAGCCAGAGGTAATCTGTCAAAACATAAATTTCTGGGTCGGCGGGTAATAACTGTAAAAGAAAATTGCGATTTGCCGCCAGCATATAAGTTAAGTCATGAACCTCATCTAAAATTTGGGCTAAGGGTCTGGGCTGAATATCTAATTTATTGGTGCCGTGTTCAGTTCTAGCAACGTTGAGAATTTCATCCATTAGCTTCAGCAACTTCAGCGTTCGCTCGTGAGCTTGGGCAATAAATTCTCGCTCTTCAGCTGGATTTTCACACAAATCTGACAAAATTAATTGATGTAAGCCAATCAAACCATTAAAAGGCGATCGCAATTCATGGGTAGTCCGTGCCAAAAAACCAGCTTTAAACTGGCTCATTTCCCTTGCCATTTGGTATGCCAGCTGCGTTTGCTGTAGCTGTTGTGATATTAGTGACATATCCTGTTGAGCTAATGGCGCTACTGGGGATGAGCTAGATGAAACATTAGGCGATGCCTGCTTTGGGCGTAGCCATCGCCCAAATAACTGACGGAAAACCATACCTAGTGCTATTCCTGCTCCTAGATATATCCAGTTGCTCCAATTCATATCTGGCAATTATTAATTTGCTAATTGAGTACAACAGCGCAAACTAAAGTTTCAGATTTCTCTGTTGTTAAAACCACGAAAACAACATTATAGCTACCTATACTTGGTTATCACTCGAAATCTCTAACTCGATCGCACCTTGTCGCAAAATCTGCCAATTTATCCCTGTCCATTTCGCAACGGTGGAAGGTATACCCATCCCTGTTATTTCACCCTGGTGTTCTGTCGTTGTTAAAGTCAGAACCTGGGGAAACTGAGTCTCAATTTCTGTCATTGTTTGCAAAGGTGGCTGACCAGAAAAATTGGCGCTAGTGGTCGCAAGAGGGCCTGTTTGCGCCAAAATAGTTTGAGCGATCGCACTGTTTGGTACTCGAATCCCAATTGTTGTTGGATCGATGGGATTCATAACTTTTGGTAAGCGTTCGCTCGCTGGCAAAACTAATGTCAGCCCTCCTGGCCAATATTTATCTGCTAATTCTTGCCAAACTTTATACTCATTCTCACTACCTTTGACATAGGGCCACAAATCTTCAGCACTAGCCGCCATCAAAATCAAAGGTTTATCTTGACTGCGTTGCTTCGCCGCAAAAATTAATGCTGCTTCTTCTGGTACCGCTGCAAGTGCCGGAACAGTATCCGTAGGAAAGCTCACCAAAAGACCAGCGCGTGCGCCACTAATTAGATTTGTTAGAGAAACTTGGGTCATGTTTACAAAATTAGGAGTTAGAAGTTAGGAGTGAGGAATTTCATAACTCATCACTCATCACTCCTAACATTTGTAGGCCAGGGCAAAACGTTCAATTCCAGCTAAATCAGCGTGAATTTGAATCTTACAATAGCTACCTTGATTTTGTAAAAGTTCTCGCACTGCATCCGCTTGTCCAGCCATCATCTCAATCAGCCACACGCCACCCGATTGCAAATAACTGGGAGAGATTTTGATCAAATGACGAATGCAATTTAAGCCATCAGCGCCACCATCCAAAGCCAGATGTGGTTCGTGCTTAACGACTTCTGGTTGCAAAGTAGGTAAGGTGCTGGTGGGGATGTAAGGGGGATTTGATACCATACCACTGAACTGACCTTTTAAGAATGTCAGTGGCTCCCACCAGGAACCTTGATAAAATTGAATCCGGTCAGCAAGACCCAAATTATCAGCATTGGATCGAGCGATCGCCAGAGCCTTTAAACTGTAATCAACTGCATGAATTGTTGCTTTTGGCAAGACATCTGCTAATCCCAGCGCGATCGCACCACTCCCAGTACCCAAATCTGCCCAGTGTCCTGAAACATTGCTAGCAGATGCTTCAGCTAAATCAATTAAACACTCTGTTTCTGGTCTAGGAATCAAAACCGCACTCGACACCGCAATTTTAAACTGACGCCAAGTTGTAGCTCCCGCAATATACTGCACTGGTAAGCGGTCATTTAATCGCCTCTGCCACAACTGTTCTAACTCTTCTATTGGCAATTGCAGTTGAATTTGCGGCCAGTTTTTAAAAGACTCCAAACGCAGTGCCAAGCGGTCTAACCCAGCAACTTCCAGGAGCAGCCAATCTACCTCCATTGGTGGGACATCAGTGGCGATCGCTGCTTTGAGAGCTGCATTCCGCCACTGCCAAAGTTGTAAACCAGAGACTATCAGATGTTTCTCCCCCATAGCTCAACCTTGGAGCGCATATCCGTTATTTTTTCGGAGCGGGGGCAGCAGCTGGCTTAGCAGCGGGTGATTGATTTGGCGCCAGGGAGCGAATAAAGTTGATCGACTCCCGTGATGGATACAGAACAATTTTATTGATACTAGGATCGCTGCTGCTATTGAGAGCCTCCATAACACCGTACAAATCCACCACCTGAATTTCAGTATTGGCTCCTTCCTTTGGCACGGCTTTTTTGAATTCCTCTAACAGAGCCACTGCTTGTTCTTTCTCAAAAAAGAAAGGGATGTATCGCTCATTACCTTTAGCAAGGGGAATAGTCAGATAACTATTATCTTTCTTAAATTTTGGTACAAATAAGGGAATACCATTGAATTGCTCTCCCTTTTTACCATTTTGATTGAGCATACTTGTTGCCGAGGCTACTTGCTGTTGCGTCGGGACTAAAGTATAAATCACGGAATCTGATTTCTTTTTGCTTTCTTGGACTATTTTATAGTAGTCTGCCAAGGACAAAGGTCTAACCTGTAGAGTGCTTGCCAACTGGGGATTTTCTTTTTTGAGTCGATTGTCAAGGAATTTTTGAGCATCTTGCTTGCTAATAAAAAATCCCACTTGTGATACAGGCTTGGATGCGTTGTTTCTCGAAAGAACTACAAATTCGCCTTTAGGATTGGTGAGCGTGAATACAGGTACTTCTTGGAGCTTTTTCACTACCTGATCTTGTGGCAGAGCGATCGCCTCTAGATTGCCCATTCCTGGTAGATTGCCTATTCCTGAAAGCCCCGTTAAAAATACACTGCCAGCTATACCCAATGTTGCGCCTAAGCGAATAAATGATTTCATGACTGCTCCTCGCATCAATAGTCCAATTAAATTAAACAAATGGTTGGATTTCCACAGCACCAACTAGCTTTAGTTATATAGCAATCTATTTCAGTTGTGAAAAATTTATTGTGCGCGTTGAGGTTGAGTGTTAAGCGTGAGGCAGCCCGGTCTTGTTGTTCCAACAAAGAGGGACTGCCGTTAGCGCAAGCGGTAGCGACGCAGGAGCGTCACCCGGAAGGTCAACGGTCAAAATCCAATGTTCCCTAACTATTTAGAGTTGCTGTAGTATCGTTTTCACAAATTGGCTGTGCTAACGTTGTGTTTTTCTAGGTTTTGCTTCGCTATTGACCGCGAAATGCCGTAGATGCTTATTATATGTCTTCTCAAACAGCAAAAAGCCTCTGCATCTCTCCAACCTTGGAGATGATAAATGCCATTTTATCGGCTTTTTCTAATGTTAGTTGACGCTATTAGTTAATCAATCGTTCCATCTGTGATTGGTTTAATATCTTCTCAAATCTATACAAAGCTCAGTGTTAAAAATCAGCTTACTACTTAATCGCGAAATTTCCTATTAAGCTTCAACAGCAGAACAGCCTAATTGGTCTTCTCCATAAAGATATCCAGTTAAATTGTAGGTGTTAGTAAATAAAACCTAACTAACTGCTTAACTGTTAACCATGTTAATTAAATCGGGATGACAGGATTTGAACCTGCGGCATCCTGCTCCCAAAGCAGGCGCG